>NZ_JACGUZ010000078.1:0-245492 GCF_014076955.1 Colwellia sp. Bg11-12 | reverse complement strand
ATGTGAGAAGTATTGATTGTAATACCACGCTCACGCTCTTCAGGAGCATTATCGATTTGTGCGAAATCTTTAACTTCACCACCGTGTACTTTAGTTAATACTGCAGAGATAGCAGCTGTTAAAGTTGTTTTACCGTGATCGACGTGACCGATAGTACCAACGTTAACATGCGGTTTTAAACGTTCAAATTTTGCTTTAGCCATTTTTCATTTACCTTAAAGTTTATTAAAAGCGCAGCCAAGACGACCGAGCTAGACTTTCACTAACTATAAGTGAGTGTCTTACGAGATTCCAAGAGATTCTGTTATTGCCGCAACTACATTCTTAGGAGCTTCACTGTATTGTAAAAATTCCATAGAATAAGAGGCGCGGCCCTGTGTTGCACTGCGTAATGCAGTAGCATAACCAAACATTTCAGACAGTGGTACTGTTGCATTCACTACCTTAGAGCCAGCAGGACCTTCGTCCATGCCATCGATCATACCGCGACGACGATTTAAATCGCCAACGACATCACCCATGTTTTCTTCTGGCGTTGTAACTTCTACTTTCATCATAGGCTCTAGAAGAGTTGGCGTAGCTTTTAACGCCCCTTCTCTAAATCCCATTGAAGCAGCAACTTTAAACGCCATTTCGTTAGAGTCAACGTCATGAAAAGAACCGTCATAAAGTGTTACTTTAACATCAAGCATCGGGTAACCAGCTAAAACGCCACTATCCATTTGCTCAAAACAGCCTTTTTCTATGGCGGGGATATATTCTTTAGGAACACTACCGCCAACAATTTCGTTAACAAACTCGAAACCACCACCTTCAGGTAAGGGCTCCATTTTCAACCAGACGTGGCCAAACTGACCTTTACCACCTGATTGTCGAACAAATTTACCTTCAACTTCTACCGTTGAACGAATCGTTTCACGATAAGCGACTTGTGGTTTACCCACATTACATTCAACGCCAAACTCTCGCTTCATACGTTCAACAATGATGTCTAAGTGTAGCTCACCCATGCCAGAAATTATCGTTTGGCCTGTTTCTTCATCAGATGCCACTTTAAACGATGGATCTTCAGCTGATAATTTACTTAATGCAAGGGCTAACTTGTCTTGAGAAGCGATGGTTTTCGGCTCAACAGCAATTGAAATTACTGGATCTGGAAATTCCATTCTCTCAAGTGTGATCACATGATTTGCATCACACAAAGTCTCACCTGTAGTAACATCCTTCAAACCAATGGCTGCAGCGATATCCCCAGCACGTACTTCTTTAATTTCTTTACGATCATTGGCATGCATCTGTACAAGACGGCCTAAACGTTCTTTTTTTCCTTTGATAGGATTAAAAACGCTGTCACCTGTTTTTACGACACCCGAATAAACACGGAAAAAGGTAAGTGTTCCTACGAAAGGGTCAGTGGCAATTTTAAAAGCCAAAGCTGAAAATGGTGCGCTGTCATCAGCGGCACGCGTCGCGGGTGTCTCATTTTTATCATCACTAATACCGGTAATAGCAGCAACTTCAGTTGGTGAAGGTAAATAGTCAATAACTGCATCTAAAACAGCTTGTACGCCTTTGTTTTTAAAAGCAGAGCCACAAGTACAAAGAATGATTTCATTATTAAGCGTACGCTTGCGAAGGGCTGACTTGATTTCGTCTTCTGTCAAATCGCCATCTTCAAGATATTTTTCCATTAAATCGTCTGACACTTCAGCCGCTTCTGAAATCATATTTTCACGCCATTCATCGGCAAGGTCTTGCATATCGGTGGGTATTGCTGAATAAGTAAAAGTCATCCCGTGATCGTCTTCACTCCAGTTGATCACTTTCATTTTAACAAGGTCTATAACACCTTTAAAATCTTCTTCTGAACCAATAGGTAACTGAATAGGAACTGCATTTGCTTTTAGACGTGCTTTTAGCTGAGCAACAACAGAAAGAAAGTCTGCGCCAGTGCGGTCCATTTTGTTAACAAAAACAATGCGTGGAACGGCATACTTTTCCATTTGACGCCAAACAGTTTCTGTTTGCGGTTGAACACCTGAAGAGGCACACAACACTAATACTGCACCGTCGAGTACACGTAATGAACGTTCAACTTCGATAGTGAAGTCAACATGGCCAGGGGTATCAATAATATTAATGCGATGGTCAACGAATTGCGCATCCATACCCTTCCAGAAACAGGTAGTCGCTGCAGAAGTAATGGTAATACCACGCTCTTGCTCTTGTTCCATCCAGTCCATGGTTGCAGCGCCATCATGCACTTCACCAATTCTGTGAGAAAGACCCGTGTAAAACAAAACACGTTCTGTGGTTGTCGTTTTGCCAGCATCTACGTGCGCACAGATACCAATGTTACGGTAGCGCTCAATAGGGGTGATACGTGCCAAAATGAAATCCTCTAATTCTTAGTCACTAATAATTAGTACTATTAAATAAATAATCGCGTAAGCGGTGAGTATTTGTTTAATACTACTGTTTAATACTTTTTGAACTGTACAAAGCATCAGTCCGTAAAAGTTAGTATGGCTAGCAAGAGAAACTCTTGCTAGCCATGTATTTACCCTAAGCATATGCAAAGGGTAAATCATACATCCATTCAAAACTGCTAGCTTACCAGCGGTAGTGAGCGAACGCTTTGTTAGCATCAGCCATACGGTGAACGTCTTCACGTTTCTTAACCGCTGAACCTTTGCTGTCAGACGCATCTAACATTTCGTTAGCTAGGCGCTGAGCCATTGATTTTTCACCACGTTTACGAGCTGCTTCAACTAACCAACGCATGGCTAGAGCATTACGACGAACTGGACGAACTTCAACTGGTACTTGATAAGTAGAACCACCAACACGACGAGATTTAACTTCGACAGATGGGCGGATATTATCTAAAGCAGTTTCGAAAAGCTCTAAGTGAGTTTTCTCGCTGTTTTTTTCAGTTAAAATGTCTAATGCACCGTAAACAATTTTTTCTGCAGTAGATTTTTTACCATCAACCATAAGGATGTTGATGAATTTTGCTAAAAGTTCGTTATGGAACTTAGGATCTGGCAATATTTTACGTTGCCCTACGACGCGTCTTCTTGGCATCTTAATTCTCCGTAGTATTCAGGATTAATCCAAAATATATAAATTTAAAAATTTCTTATTTGGCCTTACTTAACGTTTTTTTCTCTTCCTATCTATAAGGAGTTAGAGAGGAAAACTTAAGATTTAGGTCGTTTAGCACCGTATTTAGAACGGCCTTGTCTTCTGTCGCTTACACCTGAACAATCAAGCGCGCCACGAACGGTGTGATAACGCACACCCGGTAAATCTTTTACACGGCCACCGCGTATTAAAATAACGCTATGCTCTTGTAAATTATGTCCTTCACCACCGATGTATGAAGTTACTTCGAAGCCGTTAGTTAAACGAACACGAGCAACTTTACGAAGTGCTGAGTTAGGTTTTTTCGGTGTAGTTGTATACACACGAGTACATACGCCACGACGTTGTGGACAAGCTTGTAACGCTGGAACGTTACTTTTAGTTACTTGTCTTACACGTGGTTTACGTACTAATTGGTTAATAGTTGCCATTAAATAGCTCCCGATTAGTTAAACTTGTGCAAATTCCAATCAATGAGAAATTTACACCCTTATAAACGTGAAAATCCGCGACCTTAAATGCTATACATAAACAGTACAGAATATAGGGTCGCGGAATTCTATAGGTCAAGCTATGGCCTGTCAAGTAGCACAGGCCATTAACGCTATATTTTTTACTTAATCACTAGCATTTAGTGCGTCAGTTAATGCTTGTGCTGCATCGTCAGCTGAAACAGCGACTTCTTCAACGGCAGGCATTTTTGCTTGTAGTTTACGTTTAGCACGTTCTTGGTGATATGAATAACCCGTACCTGCAGGGATTAAACGACCAACGATAACGTTTTCTTTCAAGCCACGTAACTTATCTTTCTTACCTGCGACAGCAGCTTCAGTAAGTACACGTGTTGTTTCTTGGAAAGATGCCGCTGAAATAAACGATTCAGTTGCTAATGATGCTTTAGTAATACCCATCATTTGCATTTCGTATTCAGCAGGTTGCTTACCAGCAGATTCAAGCTCACGATTTGAAATATTCACGCGTGCTACTTCTACTTGTTCGCCTTTCAAGAAATCACTATCACCGGCGTCTAAGATTTCACACTTGCGAATCATTTGACGGACGATAACTTCGATGTGCTTGTCGTTAATTTTAACACCTTGTAAACGATATACTTCTTGTACTTCGTTAACAATGTAATTAGCAACAGGCGCAACACCACGTAAACGCAAGATATCATGCGGAGACTCAGGACCATCGGCAATAACTTCACCTTTAATCACTGGCTCACCTTCATAGATATTTAAAAGACGCGTTTTAGGAATCATCTCTTCGTAAACTTCACCGCTAGGCTGAGTGATCAATAGACGTACTTTGCCTTTAGTTTCTTTACCGAAAGCAACAACACCTGTTTTCTCTGCAAGAATAGCAGGAAGTTTAGGCTTACGCGCTTCAAATAAATCAGCAACACGTGGAAGACCACCGGTAATATCACGAGTTTTTGAACTTGCCTGTGGTATACGAGCAAGTGCATCACCAATATTTACATCCGCGCCATCTTCCAAGTTTACAATAGCATTACCTGGTAAGTAGTAAAGTGCTGGGATTTCAGTCCCTGCAATCATTACTTCATCGCCTTTAGCATCGATAAGTTTCAATGCTGGACGCATTTCTTTACCGGTAGCATTACGTTGACCTGCGTCAGTAACGATAATACTTGATAAACCAGTAAGATCATCCGTTTGACGAACCATAGTCACGCCATCAGAAAGGTCAACAAACTGAACTTTACCAGCTACTTCCGTAATAATAGGGTGAGTATGTGGGTCCCAGTTGGCGATAATTTCACCGGCAACAATTGAACCACCATCTTTCTTAGAAAGAACAGAACCGTAAGGAACTTTATAGCGTTCTTTTTCACGACCGAGTTCATCAATTACCGTCATTTCAGAAGAACGTGAGGTAATAACAAGATGGTCTTCAGAGTTAGTTACAAACTTAGCATTTTGAAGTTTCAAGGTACCAGTGTTTTTAACTTGTACGTTGTTCTCAGCAGAAGCACGCGATGCGGCACCACCGATGTGGAACGTACGCATGGTAAGCTGTGTACCAGGTTCACCAATTGATTGTGCTGCAACAACACCAATAGCTTCACCTTGGTTGATCATATGTCCACGAGCCAAATCACGACCGTAACAATGAGCACAAATACCAAAATCAGTTTTACAGGTAATAATTGAACGTACTTTCATTTGATCAATTGAGTTTTCTTCAATGAAATCACATAAAGCTTCGTCTATTAACGTATTACGTGGTAATAAAACTTCGTCAGTACCCGGCTTGATAACATCTTCAGCAACAACACGACCAAGAACACGTTCTCTTAATGGTTCAACAACATCACCACCTTCGATAAGTGGCGTCATTTGTAGACCGTCGTAGGTACCACAATCATGTTCAGTAACAACCAAATCTTGTGCAACATCAACCAAACGACGAGTTAGGTAACCCGAGTTAGCTGTTTTCAATGCTGTATCGGCAAGACCTTTACGCGCCCCGTGAGTTGAGATGAAGTATTCTGATACGTTCAAACCTTCACGGAAGTTAGCTTTGATTGGCGTTTCGATGATAGAACCATCTGGTTTTGCCATCAAGCCACGCATACCTGCTAACTGACGGATCTGAGCAGCACTACCACGAGCACCCGAGTCAGCCATCATGTAGATAGAGTTGAATGAATCTTGTTCTTCTGGAACGCCATCACGGTTAATAACTGTTTCTTTTGATAAATTGTCCATCATCGCTTTTGAGATTTTCTCGTTGGCAGATGACCAAATATCAATAACTTTGTTATATTTTTCGCCTTGAGTAACTAAACCTTGCTCGAATTGAGTTTGGATTTCAGCAACTTCTTCTTCCGACTCTTCAATAATAGTGTATTTAGCATCAGGAATAACCATATCATCAATACCAACAGAACAACCCGCGATCATCGCGTAATGGAAGCCTGTGTACATGATTTGGTCAGCAAAAATAACCGTTTCTTTCAAACCTAAATTACGGTAAGCATGGTTAATCAGTTTCGAAATAGGTTTTTTACCAAGCGGTTGATCGATTAGATCATAAGGCATACCTTGTGGACAAACTTGCCACATAATGGCACGGCCGACCGTGGTATCACGTAAAGTCGTTTTAGGAACAGTAAAGTTACCTTCTTCGTCTTTAAAGTATTCTGTGATACGAATTTTCACACGTGCGTGTAGTTCAGCAACGCCAGTACGGTAAGCCTTTTCAGCTTCTTTAGTGTCAGCAAAAACCATGCCTTCACCTAAACCATTAACACGGTCACGTGTTAAGTAGTACAAACCTAAAACAACATCTTGTGATGGTACAATAATCGGCTCACCGTTTGCTGGTGATAGCACGTTATTAGTAGACATCATTAAAGTACGAGCTTCCATTTGTGCTTCAATAGTTAACGGTACGTGTACCGCCATTTGGTCACCATCGAAATCGGCGTTGTATGCCGCACAAACCAGTGGATGCAAGTGAATCGCTTTACCTTCAATAAGAACAGGTTCAAATGCTTGAATACCTAGTCTATGAAGAGTTGGTGCACGGTTAAGCATTACCGGATGTTCACGAATTACTTCGTCAAGTACATCCCAAACTTCAGCGCCTTCACGTTCAACTAATTTTTTAGCTGCTTTAATTGTAGTCGCTAAACCACGAGCTTCTAATTTACCGTAAATAAATGGTTTGAATAATTCAAGTGCCATTTTTTTCGGTAAACCACACTGGTGTAAACGCAGTGTAGGACCAACAGTAATTACAGAACGACCAGAGTAATCAACACGTTTACCCAATAGATTCTGACGGAAACGACCTTGCTTACCTTTAATCATATCGGCAAGAGATTTAAGAGGACGTTTGTTAGAACCGGTAATTGCGCGACCACGACGACCGTTATCAAGAAGTGCATCAACAGACTCTTGTAACATACGTTTTTCGTTACGTACGATAATGTCTGGTGCTACTAAGTCTAGAAGACGTTTTAAACGGTTGTTACGGTTAATAACACGACGGTATAAATCGTTCAAATCAGACGTAGCAAAACGGCCACCATCCAAAGGTACTAACGGACGTAAATCCGGTGGTAAAATGGGTAGTACGTTCATTATCATCCACTCAGGTTTGTTACCTGAAGCGGCAAATGCTTCCATTAATTTCAAACGTTTTGTAACTTTTTTACGCTTAGTTTCACTACCAATTTCAGGAAGTTCTTCACGCATTTGCGCTACTTCGCCTTCTAAATCGATTTGTTGTAGTAAAGCTAAAACAGCTTCTGCACCCATTAAGGCGTCAAATTCATCACCGTGTTCTTCTAACGCGTCAAGATATTCTTCTTCGGTTAGAATTTGGCTTTTTTCTAATGTTGTCATACCTGGTTCAGTAACAACATAGGATTCAAAGTAAAGGACACGTTCGATATCACGAAGCGTCATATCAAGTAACAAACCAATACGTGAAGGTAATGATTTTAAGAACCAGATATGTGCAACGGGGCTAGCTAATTCGATATGGCCCATACGGTCACGACGAACTTTTGTTAATGTAACTTCAACGCCACATTTTTCACAAATAACACCACGATGCTTTAAACGCTTATATTTGCCACAAAGACATTCGTAATCTTTTACTGGACCAAAAATACGCGCACAAAACAAACCATCACGTTCAGGTTTGAACGTACGGTAGTTAATCGTTTCAGGTTTTTTCACTTCACCAAATGACCAAGAACGAATCTGGTCAGGTGAGGCTAGTCCGATACGTATACCATCGAACTCTTCTGTTTGATTTTGTTGCTTAAGAAACTTAAGTAAATCTTTCACACTTCTTCTCCTGTCGGAGTTAAACCTTAAAGAGAAAGCAGTTGCCTGCTTTCTCCGTGTACTGACTCATCAAATTGATAGTCAGCATGCAGCTTTGGAGGCTAGTCCTGATCTAATTCGATGTTAATACCTAACGAACGAATTTCTTTCAACAATACGTTGAATGATTCAGGAATGCCTGGTTCCATTCTGTGATCACCGTCTACTAAGTTTTTATACATCTTAGTACGACCGTTAACATCATCAGATTTAACCGTTAACATTTCTTGTAGCGTGTAAGCAGCACCGTAAGCTTCTAGTGCCCATACTTCCATCTCACCAAAACGCTGACCACCAAATTGCGCTTTACCGCCAAGTGGTTGCTGCGTTACTAATGAGTAAGAGCCAGTAGAACGTGCATGCATTTTATCATCAACCAAATGGTTAAGTTTTAACATATACATGTAGCCAACCGTTACAGGACGTTCAAATTCACGACCGGTACGACCATCAGTTAAGATAAACTGACCGCTTTCAGGCATATCTGCAAGTCTAAACATCTCTTTGATTTCTTTCTCTGCTGCACCATCAAATGCTGGAGTAGCAATAGGAAGACCTGCACGCAAGTTATTAGCTAAACGCATCACTTCGTCATCAGAGAAACTTGCGATGTCAACAACTTGACGAGATTCACCTACATTGTAAACTTCTTGAATGAAGTTACGTAGTTTATGAATTTCTTGTTGCGCTTCCAACATACGGTTGATTTTTTCGCCAATACCACGACACGCCATACCTAGATGAGTTTCTAAGATCTGACCAATGTTCATTCGTGATGGTACACCTAACGGGTTAAGTACCACATCAACAGGAACACCATATTGATCGTAAGGCATATCTTCTACTGGAACAACGTTTGAAATAACACCTTTGTTACCATGACGACCGGCCATTTTATCACCCGGTTGGATGTGGCGTTTTATCGCTAAATAAACTTTGATGATTTTAAGAACACCTGGAGCTAAATCAGCACCTTGGGTAATCTTACGACGTTTAATTTCAAACTTCTTATCAAAATCAGCTTTAATATTGTCGTATTGCTCAGCAATTTGTTCAAGCTCAGATTGTTGACCTTCGTCAGACAAGTTTTGAACTAACCAATTTGCACGAGACATACTATTAATGTCTGATTCGTTTAAGCCAGCAGATAAAAGAAGATTTTTAGCACGAGCATAAATACCATCTTCTAAGATGCTAAATTCATCGCCTAAATCTTTCTTAACTTCTTTAAGTTGTAATTCTTCAATTTCAACAGCGCGCTTATCTTTTTCTACACCGTCACGGGTGAAGATTTGAACGTCGATGATAGTACCTTTAACTGAGTTAGGTACACGTAAAGAGCTGTCTTTAACGTCAGCAGCTTTTTCACCGAAAATAGCACGTAATAGTTTTTCTTCTGGTGTTAATTGTGTTTCACCTTTAGGAGTAACTTTACCCACTAAGATGTCGCCACCATTAACTTCAGCACCGATGTAAACAACACCCGCTTCATCTAATTTAGATAAAGCTGATTCACCAACATTAGGAATATCTGAAGTAATTTCTTCACTACCTAATTTTGTGTCACGTGCTATACAGGTTAACTCTTGAATATGAACTGTAGTGAAACGATCTTCTGTTGCAACACGTTCAGATAACAACATTGAATCTTCGAAGTTGTAACCATTCCAAGGCATAAACGCTATACGCATGTTTTGACCGAGGGCTAATTCACCCATGTCCGTTGAAGGACCATCAGCTAAAACATCACCACGAGTTACAGGTTCGCCCATACGACACTGTGGACGTTGGTTGATACATGTATTTTGGTTAGAACGTGTGTATTTTGTTAAGTTGTAGATATCAATACCTGCTTCACCAGCATGCATTTCGTCTTCGTTAACTTTAACAACGATACGTGAAGCGTCTACATAGCTCACTACACCACCACGTTTGGCAACAGCAGTTACACCAGAATCAACAGCGACTACTTTTTCCATGCCCGTACCGACTAACGGCTTATCAACGATAAGAGTTGGTACAGCTTGACGTTGCATGTTTGAACCCATCAAGGCTCTGTTAGCATCATCGTGCTCAAGGAATGGAATTAAGCTTGCTGCAACTGAAATAATCTGTTGTGGCGAAACGTCCATATATTGAACTTGTTCTGCAGAGATTAGTGTAAATTCATTTTTGTGACGACATTGTACTAAGCCGTCAACTAACTTACCTTCACTATCAACCGCAGCAGTAGTTTGGGCAATAACGAAGTTACCTTCTTCAATTGCTGATAAATAATCTATGTCATCAGTTACTAAGCCATCAATCACTTTACGATAAGGAGTTTCTAAGAAACCATAATCGTTGGTACGTGCATAACACGAAAGTGAATTGATCAAACCAATGTTTGGACCTTCTGGCGTTTCGATAGGACATACACGACCGTAATGGGTAGGATGTACATCTCGAACTTCAAAACCAGCACGTTCACGCGTTAAACCACCTGGGCCTAATGCTGAGATACGACGTTTATGCGTAACTTCTGATAACGGGTTGTTTTGATCCATAAACTGTGACAATTGTGAAGAACCAAAGAATTCTTTCACAGCCGCAGAAATTGGCTTAGCGTTAATTAAATCTTGTGGCATGATCGCATCTAAGTCACCAAGACTTAAACGTTCACGAACTGCACGTTCAACACGGACTAAACCTACACGGAATTGGTTTTCTGCCATTTCGCCTACAGAGCGAATACGACGGTTACCTAAGTGATCGATATCATCAGTTTCGCCTTTACCGTCACGAATGGCGATTAAGGTTCTCATGACTGAAATAATGTCATCATTAGATAAAATGCCCGTACCAACATCGTCTGAATTACCAACACGACGGTTGAACTTCATTCGACCTACCGTTGATAAGTCATAACGTTCTGATGCGAAGAATAAGTTAGTAAATAACGTTTCTGCTGCATCTTTTGTTGGTGGCTCGCCTGGGCGCATCATGCGGTAAATTTCAACTAAAGCTTCTAGCTTGTTTGAAGTACCATCAACACGAATAGTGTCAGACATGTATGAACCGACATCGAATTCATTCATATATAAGGTAGAAAGAACTTTATGACCGGCTTGGCTTAGCTCTGCTAATAACTCTAACGTTATTTCAGCATTGGCTTCAGCAATAACTTCACCAGTAGACTCATCGATGTAAGCTTTAGATAAAACTTTACCTACGATGTACTCAGCTGGGACTTCTAGCTTTTCAAGATTTTCTTTCGATAATGAACGAATATGACGTGCAGTAATGCGACGACCTTGTTCTACTAATACATCACCATTTTTCAAACAAATGTCAAACGTTGCCGTTTCACCGCGTAAGCGCTCAGGGATTAAATCCATGATCAACTTATCGCCTTTGATTGAGAAGTCAGTGGTGTCATAGAACATATCTAGAATTTCTTCAGTAGAATATTCTAATGCACGTAAAATGATTGATGCCGGTAATTTACGACGGCGATCTATACGTACAAATAAGTTATCTTTTGGATCGAACTCAAAATCCAACCAAGAACCACGGTAAGGAATAACACGTGCGTTATATAGCACTTTACCCGATGAGTGTGTTTTACCTTTATCGTGATCGAAAAACACACCAGGAGAACGATGTAATTGCGAAACAATAACACGCTCAGTACCATTAATAACAAACGTACCGTTGTCTGTCATTAATGGGATTTCACCCATGTATACTTCTTGTTCTTTGATATCTTTAACTGTGCCTGCTGGCGCTTCTTTATCGTAAACTACTAAACGTAATTTTACGCGAAGCGGCGCAGAATAGGTTACACCGCGGATTTGACATTCTTTGACGTCAAATAACGGTTCGCCAAGTCTGTAGCTCACATATTGTAACTCTGAGCTACCAGAGTAGGCTTTAATTGGGAAAATAGAATGAAACGCAGCCTCTAGGCCTGTTTCACCTGTTGGATCAATATCAATAAACTTACGGAAAGATTCGAGTTGGATTGATAACAAAAATGGATAATCCATTACTTGTATGCTTTTACCAAAGTCCTTGCGAATACGTTTCTTTTCGGAGTAAGAGTAAACCATGGGGTTCCTCAGCTTGCTGGTTATGGCCGATCTGCCTTTAAAATACCAATTGGACTAGACAACTTTAGTATAACTTCATACATTTTGTTAGCTAATCCAATTGGTATCAGACAGGATATTGCAATGATACTTAATACATTTAGTATCAAATTATGCACTTTTTTGGTTTAAAAAAACCACTTTCTTTAGCGCAAAAAGGCCGGTGACTTTAAAGTCACCAGCCATTGCCTTTTCAGGCAAATAATCTGTTTAAAAACAGATTATTTGATCTCAACAGAAGCACCAGCTTCTTCAAGAAGTGTCTTAAGCGTATCAGCTTCAGCTTTATCTACGCCTTCTTTAACAGTGCCAAGAGCTTCAACTAAGTCTTTAGCTTCTTTAAGGCCTAAACCTGTAGCGCCACGAACTGCTTTGATTACTGCAACTTTCTTCTCACCGAAGCTAGTCATAATAACGTTGAATTCAGTTTGCTCTTCAGCAGCTTCAGCAGGTCCAGCAGCGGCAACAGCAGCTGATGCAGATACGCCAAATTTTTCTTCCATTGCTTCGATTAAAGCAACAACGTCCATTACTGACATTTCAGCAACTGCGTTTAGGATATCGTCTTTAGAAATAGACATTTTTAATTTCCTGTTCAATTAACAACCTAAGGTTGTTATAAATAACTATAAATACAAAAAGTGCGAATTGTGCTCTTAAATTTAAGAGGTAAACAATTATTAAGCAGCTTCTTGTTCTTTCTGATCGCGTACTGCAGCAATCGTGCGGACCAATTTGCCTGCAGATGCTTCTTTCATTGCGCTCATTAAACGTGCAATCGCTTCGTCGTAAGTAGGTAGCTTAGCTAACATATTTACGTCTACTGAATTACCTTCAAATGCAGCTGCTTTTAATTCAAAAGCTTCGTTCTTTTTAGCGAAGTCTGTGAATAAACGTGCAGCAGCACCTGGGTGATCAGATGAAAAAGCAACTAATGAAGGACCTTTGAATACGTCAGAAACACATTCAAATTGAGTACCTTCTACTGCACGACGTGCTAATGTGTTACGGACAACTTTCATCCATACGCCATTTTCACGTGCTTGCTTACGCAATACAGTAATTGCTTCAACTGTAACACCACGGGCATCCGCGATTACAACTGAGTGAGCGCCACTAGCAGCTTCTTGAACTTCAGCAACAATTGCCTTTTTGTCATCAAGATTGATAGCCATTGGCTTTAACTCCTGGTTCACCGGTTAAATAAACCGGTATTTACTATCCCTAAATTACTTTCTTTAACAGTAAATAACTTAGGCCGTTACGGCGAGGACCAGAATTAGGAAATACTGGGTAATCACCATCTACGTAGGAAAAATTAAGTTTAATTCGATAAAAAATTATCGATAAAACTCCTACGGTCTTTGACGGGGTTGTTTAATCTTCTTAAAGAAGAAAACAACACCTACCAAAATTTTTAAGGGCGAAATTATAGTCTATAATTTAACCCTTGTAAAGTACCATAATAGGGACTTTATTTAGAAACTGCTGACAAACTAGCTTGGTTTACCGATACACCGGCACCCATTGTAGTTGAAATAGAAAGTTTCTTAATGTACTGACCTTTAGCATTTGCTGGTTTAGCTTTCTTTAAAGCTTCCAATAAAAACTCTAGGTTTTCTTGTAATTTAGCGTCGTCGAAATCAGCCTTACCAATAGTAGTATGGATGATACCGTTTTTATCATTGCGGTAACGGATTTGACCCGATTTTGCATTGTTAATAGCGGTTACAACGTCTGGCGTTACAGTACCAACTTTAGGGTTAGGCATTAAACCACGTGGGCCTAAGATCTGACCTAGTT
The DNA here is from genome assembly GCF_014076955.1 of Colwellia sp. Bg11-12. Taxonomy (NCBI): domain Bacteria; kingdom Pseudomonadati; phylum Pseudomonadota; class Gammaproteobacteria; order Alteromonadales; family Colwelliaceae; genus Colwellia; species Colwellia sp. Bg11-12. The sequence goes on along the minus strand of NZ_JACGUZ010000078.1, from coordinate 231,544 downwards.
GACCAACAACACGCATAGCGTCTGGAGAAGCGATAACAACATCAAAGTTCATCTCGCCTTTTTTAACTAATTCAGCTAAATCTTCCATACCTACGATGTCAGCACCAGCTTCTTTCGCTTTCTCAGCATTTGCGCCCTGTGTAAAAACAGCAACACGAACATCACGACCTGTACCATTTGGTAATACAGCTGCGCCACGTACATTTTGGTCTGATTTACGAGCATCGATGCCAAGATTTACAGCAACATCTACACTTTCACGGAATTTAGCAGTTGCTAATTCTTTTAATAATGAGATTGCTTCTGCAATGTCATAATCTTTTAATACGTCTACTTTTTCACGGATAAGACGAGCGCGTTTTGATAATTTAGTCATTGATTAGTCCTCTACCACTAAACCCATTGAACGAGCAGAACCCGCAATGGTACGCACTGCAGCTTCTAATGAACTAGCAGTTAAATCAGATTCTTTTGTCTTAACAATTTCTTCAAGTTGAGCTGTAGTAACAGTTCCAACTTTATCAGTGTTAGGACGACCAGAGCCGCTTTTGATTCCAGCTGCTTTCTTTAATAAGTAAGATGCAGGTGGAGTTTTTGTTTCGAACGTGAAAGAACGGTCACTGTATACAGTAATTACTACTGGAACTGGAGCGCCTTTTTCTAAAGAATCTGTTTTTGCGTTAAACGCTTTACAAAATTCCATGATGTTCACACCGTGTTGACCTAATGCAGGACCAACTGGCGGTGACGGATTTGCTGCACCAGCAGCAACTTGTAGCTTGATTAAAGCTTGGACTTTCTTAGCCATTTTTCAATACCTTTAGTTTGGGTTCAAACGCTAAAGACTATTCAGCTCCCCGTTGTACGATTTACCCTGTTTTTTTTTAATCAACAATGTCGTTTAAAAAAAATAGGCAGCGGATTATATATTAAACAGGGCAAGTTACACAAGTTTTTTAAATAGAAAGTTTTGCTGGTCTCATCCATGATGAACAAACCCAGTAAACCTTTTATTAAGCGTAAAAAAAAAGGCTAAAGATTTAAATCTTTAGCCTTTTGTGTATTGGACAGTTTTAGTTTAGTGAGGTACTAGCCTTTTTCGACTTGACCAAACTCTAAATCTACTGGTGTAGAGCGACCAAAGATCAAAACCGAAACTTTAATACGGTTCTTATCGTAATCTAACTCTTCAACAACACCATTAAAGTCGGCGAATGGACCGTCAATAACACGAACCACTTCACCGGGCTCAAAGAGTGTCTTAGGACGAGGTTTATCGGTATCTTCGAGACGTTGTAAAATACGGTCAGCTTCTTTTTGTGAAATAGGTGCTGGACGATCACTGGTTCCACCAATAAAGCCTAATACGCGTGGCACACTTTTGACTAAATGCCATGCTTCAACATCCATTTCCATTTGAACTAAAACATATCCTGGAAAGAATTTACGTGAACTCTTACGCTTTTGACCTGCGCGCATTTCAACAACTTCTTCGGTAGGAACAAGTATTTGACCAAACTTTTCATGTAAACCCTGAATCTCGATATGCTCAACTAATGTTTTTTGCACACGACCTTCATAGCCAGAGAAAGCTTGAACAACATACCAACGCAATTTTGGGTTAGTATTCACTACTTTTTCTTCGTTTTGTTCATTCTCTTCAGATGGTAAATTTTCTTCAGTCATAATTAAACCTGTAAACCTGTAATAAAGCCAACTACCCAAAATAGAGTAGAATCAAGTCCCCACATAACGAGTGACATGATAAAAGTAGCAAATAAAACGATACCTGTCGTTTGTATAGCTTCTTGGCGAGTTGGCCAAACAACTTTACGAATTTCAGTACGTGATTCTTTTGCGAATGCAACGGCATTATGACCTTTAACTGTTTGCATGGCGATAAAGCCAGCAACAACTATACCTACAACGGCACCTATCGCACGATATAGAACGGATTCATCACCGTAAAAATAATTAGCGAAAACGACTCCAGCTAAAAGAAGGAGGACGATCATCCATTTTAGCGAATCAAGAGACCCGTTTGGCTGGCTTTCTGTACTTGCATTCATAATATTGACCCGTAAATATTTGCCTAAGGCATGTTAACTTCATCACTGAAGTTACTTCAAAGTATTAAAAACTACTTTATAAAATATGGCAGGGGTAGAGAGATTCGAACTCCCAACCGTCGGTTTTGGAGACCGCTGTTCTACCAATTGGAACTATACCCCTAATTTACTTTTCATCTTAGATGAAGAGTTACACTTTTCTGGTGAATCTTAGTTTTTTTGGGAATTTAAAGAGACTCAAGAAGTGAGGCGCTATTATACTAATGATATTACTTTTCTCAAGTGATATTTTGTTTTGTCTGCTGTTTGTTAGTTTGAAATATCTTTTTACTGTTATCTTAACTGATCACTAGTAAAAATCTATCGATGCAAGTTAAGATATTATTAGATAATTAGTAAATATAAGGGATAACAATGAAGGCAAGTGTAAAATGGATAGGTAAAGAATTATTTATGGGCACTTCTGATAGTGGCCATACAATTGTTTTAGACGCGAATGCAGGAGCGTCAGCGCCTAGTCCACTAGAAAATGTACTCATTTCTTTAGGGGCTTGTTCCTCTGTTGATGTTGTTAGTATTCTAGAAAAATCGCGCCAAAACATCAGTGCTTGTCGTGTAGATATTCAAGCAAAACGCGTAGATTCTGTGCCTAAGCTGTTTTCAGACATTCATCTTCATTTTGTTATCTCGGGGCAAGAAGTCGCTGAAAAGCATGTTGAAAGAGCGGTTAAACTTTCGGCTGACAAATATTGCTCTGTTGCATTAATGTTGAATAAAACGGTTAATATTACTCATGACTTTGAGATTGTTGACGATTAGCTCATATTACTGGTGCTGTAGTTTTTTTGAACACAGCACCTTTATTCTATAAATCAGTCATCCAATCTAACTGCTGATTAGCTTTATGCTTCTTGTTCATTAAATCTTGAATAAGCGGTGTTAACAGTAATTCCATGGCAAGCCCCATCTTCCCCCCAGGCACAACTAAGGTGTTAATACGTGACATAAACGCTCCGTCAATCATTGATAAATAATAAGGAAAGTCTACGCCAGTTGCTTCACGAAAGCGGATGACGACAAAGCTTTCGTCAAGACTAGGGATTGCTTTTGCACTAAAAGGGTTCGAGGTGTCCACCGTTGGCACACGTTGAAAATTGATATGTGTTTTTGAAAACTGCGGTGTAATGTAAGAAATATAGTCTTCCATGCTACGAACTATACTTGCGGTTACTGCTTCTCGACTGTGACCACGATGGTTGGTATCGCGAATTATTTTCTGGATCCATTCTAGGTTTACTATCGGCACCATGCCAATTAATAAATCAACATGCTTAGCAACATCGTTTTTTTCGGTAACCACCCCACCATGTAATCCTTCATAGAAGAGTAGATCTGTGCCATCCCCTAACTTCTCCCATGGCGTAAACGTACCAGGCATTTGGTTATAAGGCACCGCTTCATCGAAAGTATGAAGATATCGGCGCATCTCCCCTTTACCTGTTTCAGAATAATTTCTGAAAAGCTTTTCTAAAGCATCGAAGTCATTAGCCTCATCGCCAAAATAACTGATGTTTCTTCTGTCTTCTCTTGCTTTCCGCTTCTCAAGATCCATTTCTTGTCGGGAATATCGATGAAAGCTATCTCCTTCTACGGTAGCTGGAGTAACTCCAAGAGAGCGAAATATATGTGCAAACGACTCTATTGTAGTAGATGTTCCTGCTCCTGATGATCCGGTTACAGCAATAATAGGATTGCGTGATGACATAGTTAATTCTCTTTGGAGTGGGGTAAATGTTATACGGAGAATTTGAAGGTGGGTCAAGTTTTACAAAAATATCATTTAGCTTATTTTAAAAACAAAAACGGAGCCGAAGCTCCGTTTTTAATTTTAAAGCAAATTTAGCTAAGCTAAATTAAGCTTCAGTTGACTCTTCAACTTCTTCAACAGCAATATCTGCTGCAGGACGGTCTACTAATTCAACATAAGCCATAGGCGCTTTATCACCAGTACGGAAACCACATTTTAAAATGCGAGTATATCCACCTGGACGTTCTTGGTAACGAGCACCAAGTTCGTTGAATAAAATACCTACTACTTCTTTATCTTGTGTACGAGCAAATGCTAAACGGCGATTTGCAACACTGTCGGTTTTGGCCAATGTAATCAGTGGCTCAACAACGCGACGTAGTTCTTTAGCTTTAGCTACAGTCGTTTTAATAACGCCGTGCTTAACTAGTGAACTTGCCATATTGCGGAACATCGCTTGGCGATGACTGCTATTACGGTTTAACTGGCGACCGCTTTGACGATGGCGCATAAGTTAATCCTTCTCTCAAACTATTAAAAAACGATAAACGAATTAGTCGTTATCAGCAATGCTTTCAGGTGGCCAATTTTCAAGGCGCATACCTAAAGATAAACCACGAGACGCTAAAACGTCTTTGATTTCTGTTAAAGACTTCTTACCTAAATTAGGTGTTTTAAGAAGCTCAACTTCCGCACGCTGTACCAAATCGCCAATATATTGAATTGCTTCTGCTTTTAAGCAGTTTGCTGAACGAACTGTTAATTCAAGATCATCTACTGGACGAAGCAAAATAGGGTCAAATAAAGGCTTAGCTTCTACTTGCTCTACTTCTTTAATATCACGCAATTCTACAAACGCATCTAGCTGTTCAGCTAAAATTGTTGAAGCACGACGAATAGCCTCTTCTGGATCCAATGTACCATTGGTTTCCATATCAAGTACAAGTTTGTCTAAATCGGTACGCTGTTCAACTCGAGCTGAGTCAACATCGTAAGCAATTCTTACAACTGGACTGAACGAAGCATCTACTAACAAACGTCCTATAGCACGATCTTCATCCTCGGCGTCGCGTCTTACTGAAGCAGGAACATAACCACGTCCCATTTCAATTTTGATGCGCATACTGATAGAACCTTCACCTGTTAAATTACAGATTACATGATTTGGATTTGCAATTTCTACATCACCATCATGTTGGATATCAGCTGCCGTTACAGGGCCTTCACCGGATTTAGTTAAAGTAATAACAGCTTCGTTTTTACCTTCTAAACTTATAGCTAATCCCTTAAGGTTCAACAATATTTCGATGATGTCTTCTTGAACACCCTCTTTACTACTGTATTCGTGTAGAACGCCATCAATTTCAACTTCAGTTACAGCACAACCTGGCATTGAAGATAAAAGAATGCGACGTAACGCATTACCTAAAGTATGACCAAAACCACGTTCTAATGGCTCTAAAGTTACCTTAGCACGAGTTGCACTAATGGTTTCAATACCAACCAGTCGTGGTCTAAGGAATTCGGTTACAGAACCCTGCATATGTGTCCTCTCTTAAGTGCTACTTTACTTAGAGTAAAGTTCAACAATTAACTGTTCATTAATTTCGGCAGACAAGTCAGAACGATCAGGAACACGTTTGAAAACGCCTTCAAGTTTCTTGTTATCTACTTCAACCCAGACTGGTTTCTCACGTTGTTCAGCTAATTCTAAAGCAGCGATAATACGTGCTTGAGTTTTAGACTTCTCACGAATAGAAACTGCATCTTCAGCTTTAACATTGAAAGATGGAATATTAACAACTACGCCGTTAACTACGATAGCTTTATGGCTAACTAGTTGACGAGCTTCAGCACGAGTGCTTGCATAGCCCATACGGTATACTACGTTATCAAGACGCTTCTCTAAAAGTTGTAACAAGTTTTCACCTGTATTACCTTTCAAACGAGCCGCTTCTTTATAGTAATTACGGAATTGTTTTTCTAGTACGCCATATATACGACGAACTTTTTGTTTTTCACGAAGTTGAATACCGTAATCAGACAAACGACCGCGACGTGCGCCGTGCTGACCTGGTATTGTTTCGATTTTACATTTAGTGTCAATTGCTCTAACACCGCTTTTAAGGAACAAATCTGTTCCTTCGCGACGACTAAGCTTTAACTTAGGACCTAAATATCTAGCCATTTTCTTTCTCCAACTATCCTAGAAAAGTGCGATTAAACGCGACGTTTCTTAGGAGGACGACAACCATTATGAGGAATAGGTGTAACGTCAGTAATGTTGGTGATTTTAAAACCAGCAGCATTTAAAGCACGGATAGCAGACTCACGTCCTGGTCCAGGGCCTTTAACGAACACTTCAATATTCTTCAAACCAAACTCTTTTGCAGCGGCGCCAGCGCGGTCTGCAGCTACCTGAGCAGCAAAGGGTGTAGATTTACGTGAACCACGGAAACCTGAACCACCTGCAGTTGCCCAAGATAAAGCATTACCTTGACGATCTGTAAGAGTTACGATTGTGTTGTTGAAAGAGGCGTGGATATGAGCCATGCCATCAGCAACTTGTTTTTTAACGCGTTTACGCGTACGTACAGGTGTTTTAGCCATTGTCTAGTTCCTCTTACTTCTTAATTGGCTTACGAGGACCTTTACGGGTACGCGCATTTGTTTTAGTGCGTTGACCACGTAGAGGAAGACTGCGACGATGGCGTATGCCACGGTAACAACCTAAATCCATAAGACGTTTAATATTCATTGAAACTTCACGGCGTAAATCACCTTCTACGGTGTATTTATCCACTTCAGCACGTAGCAAATCTATTTTTGCTTCGTCTAATTCACTGATCTTCGTTGATTCTGCGATACCTGCGGCTGCACAAATTGCTTTTGCGCGAGTCGCTCCGATACCGAAAATCGCAGTAATGGCGATTACTGCATGCTTACGATCAGGGATGTTAATGCCAGCGATACGGGCCACTAACACATCTCCTATTTAAGGTTAAAATTATCAGGTTGGAAAGCCCGTTAGGATACCCAACCCGTCTTCTTTTCTGCAAATCGAAGCGGCATTATACAGAAATCTCTGCACAATGCTACTTCTAAAAGATATTGCTGTCAGCTTAGATTAATCTAAACTTAACCTTGTCTTTGTTTGTGCTTAGGTTCAACACAAAGAATGCGTACTACGCCTTTGCGTTTAACCACTTTACAATTACGACAAATCTTTTTTACGGATGCACGTACTTTCATTTTATACTCCGTTTACCTATTAAATTAAGCCTAACGGCCTAACCTTTTAAGTTAGCTTTCTTAAGCACATTATCATATTGATGAGACATCATATGCGTCTGTACTTGTGCCATAAAGTCCATAATAACCACTACTATAATAAGTAATGATGTACCACCAAAGTAGAACTGAACGTCCCATGCGATGATCATGAACTGAGGTACCAAACAGATAAAGGTAATATACAACGCACCCGCTAAGGTTAAACGTGTCATCACTTTATCTATATATTTAGACGTTTGCTCGCCAGGACGAATCCCAGGAATAAACGCACCTGATTTCTTTAGGTTATCTGCTGTTTCACGCGGATTGAAAACAAGAGCCGTGTAAAAGAAACAGAAAAATATTATCGCTGCCGCAAGTAACATAACGTACAACGGCTGACCTGGAGAAATAGCAATAGATACTTCTTGTAAAAAGTCAGCAACTGCACCTTCACCTTGTCCGAACCAGCTCGCTAGAGTGCCAGGGAACAAGATAATACTTGATGCAAAGATCGGTGGTATAACACCAGCCATATTCACTTTTAGCGGTAAATGTGTACTTTGGGCAGCAAAAACCTTACGGCCTTGCTGACGTTTAGCATAGTTAACAACAATACGTCGTTGACCACGTTCCACAAATACTACAAAAAATGTTACAGCGAATACTATGACACACATCAGCAATAATACTAATAAGTGCAATTCACCTTGACGCGCCATTTCAGCTGTTTGTGCAACAGCCGAAGGCATGCCAGCAACAATACCTGCAAAAATCAAGATTGATATACCGTTACCAATACCACGTTCAGTAATTTGTTCGCCTAACCACATTAAAAACATGGTACCGGTTACTAAACTTACTACCGCAGCAAAGTAGAAACCAAAACCAGCGTCCATTACTAGACCCGGCATCATTCCTGGTAAACTTCTTGCAATTGCAATTGATTGTACTGTCGCTAAGACTAACGTGCCGTAGCGGGTGTATTGGCTAATCTTACGACGTCCAGCTTCACCTTCTTTTTTCAGCTCTGCCATTGCGGGATGAACCACAGTTAGCAATTGCATGATAATTGAAGCTGAGATGTACGGCATAATACCAAGCGCCAATACAGAGGCTCGCTCAAGTGCACCACCAGAGAACATGTTAAACATTTCTACAATGGTGCCCTTTTGTTGTTCAAACAACTGAGCTAATACAGCGGCGTCAATACCAGGGATTGGCACAAATGATCCTAAACGGAACACAATGAGGGCGCCGAGAACAAACCATAATCTTTGCTTAAGCTCAGACATTCCGCCTGCGCCTTTACCACTTTGTGAAGTAGCCATTCCTGGTGTAGCCATGCTGTACTATTCCTCGATTTTTCCGCCAGCAGCTTCAATAGCTGCACGTGCGCCTTTAGTAACACCTAAACCACGAACCGTAATTGGACGGTTAATTTCACCAGACAACATAATTTTTGCTGTTTTGATGTTACGTGTAATTAGGTTTGCATCTTTAAGAGCAAAGATATCGACAACATCACCTGTGATGTTGTTTAGTTCATGTAAACGTACTTCAGCGCGAACTAAAGATTTACGTGACGTGAAACCAAACTTAGGTAAACGTTGTTTCAATGGCATTTGACCACCTTCGAAACCTGGACGTACACTACCGCCAGAACGAGACTTCTGACCTTTGTGGCCACGTCCGCCTGTTTTACCAATGCCTGAACCAATACCACGCCCACAGCGCTTCTTAGCTTTCTTTGCACCTGGTGCAGGAGATAAAGTATTTAAATGCATAATTAGTCCTCCACCTTAACCATATAAGATACTGTGTTAATCATACCGCGTACAGATGGAGTGTCTTCTAACTCTACTGTATGACGGATACGACGTAATCCAAGACCTCTTAATGTAGCTCTATGCTTCGGTAAACGACCGATAGAACTTTTCATTTGAGTTACTTTTACTGTTTTAGCCATGCTCAATTACCCCAGTATGTCTGCAACGGTTTTGCCACGCTTAGCTGCAACACCTGCCGGCGATTTCATATTCGCAAGAGCTGAAACAGTAGCACGAACTACGTTGATCGGGTTAGTAGAACCGTATGCTTTTGACAATACGTTCTGAACACCTGCTACTTCTAGTACTGCACGCATCGCGCCACCGGCGATGATACCTGTACCTTCAGAAGCTGGTTGCATGTAAACTTTAGAACCAGAGTGCTTGCCAATAATGACATGCTGAAGAGTTGTACCCTTCAAATCAACGGTTACTATGTTACGGCGTGCTTTTTCCATTGCTTTCTGGATTGCAGCAGGCACTTCACGTGCTTTACCGTATCCGAAACCAACGCGACCAGCACCATCACCAACTACTGTAAGAGCAGTGAAACTGAATATGCGACCACCTTTAACCACTTTTGAAACGCGGTTAACGGCGATTAGCTTTTCAGCCATATCACTTTGTTGTGAGTTTTCTTGATTATGATTAGCCATTATCAACTCCTAGAACTGCAGACCAGCTTCACGAGCTGCTTCTGCTAACGCTTTTACGCGACCGTGATAACGGAAACCAGAGCGATCAAAAGCAATGCTTGTGATCCCTTTAGCTACTGCACGTTCAGCAATTGCTGTACCGACTGCAGTTGCTGCGGCAACGTTACCTGTTTTATCTAACTGAGCACTGATTTCTTTGTCTAAAGTAGACGCAGATGCGATAACTTCAGAACCCGTTGGAGCGATCAATTGCGCGTAAATGTGGCGAGGAGTACGAAATACAACTAAACGATTCGCACCCAACTCGCTAATTTTTGCACGAGCGCGTTTAGCGCGGCGCAAACGAGATGTTTTCTTATCCATAGTATTATCCTACTTCTTTTTAGCTTCTTTACGGCGAACATGCTCGTCACTATAACGTATACCTTTACCTTTATAAGGCTCTGGCTTACGGTATGAACGAATGTCTGCAGCAACTTGACCAACCAACTGTTTATCAGCACCTTTCAGTATGATTTCAGTTTGACTAGGAGTTTCAACGGTAATCCCATCAGGGATAGCGTGGTTAACTGGATGTGATAAACCTAGAGATAAGCTTAATGACTTACCTGCAGCTTTTGCACGATAACCAACACCGTTTAATAACAATGTTTTTGCATAACCTGTACTAACACCTTCAACCATATTATTGATTAAAGCACGTGCAGTACCTGCTTGAGCCCATGCGCCTTTAACATCAGCAACGATATTAGTAATGATGCTATTTTCTTCTTGAGAAATAACAACGTCACTATGGATCGTGCGAGATAATTCGCCCATTGGACCTTTAACTTGAATGTCTTGACCTGATAACGTAACAGTAACGCCAGCAGGAACAACGACAGGTGCTTTTGCAACACGAGACATATATTTCTCCTTACGCTACGAAACCGATGATTTCACCGCCGATACCCGCAGAGCGAGCAGCGCGATCAGTCATCAGACCTTTAGAAGTAGATACAATCGCAATACCCATACCTGCTAGAACTTTAGGAAGTTCATCACAGCTTTTGTATATACGAAGACCAGGACGTGAAACACGTTTGATCGTTTCTATTACTTCTTTACCTTCAAAATATTTCAAAGTTACAGATAACTCAGGCTTAACTTCGCCTGACACTGAAAACTCTGATACATAACCTTCTTCTTTAAGCAAGTTGGCAATAGCAACTTTAACCTTAGAAGATGGCATTGTAACTGCAACTTTAGCTGCAGATTGACCGTTGCGGATGCGTGTAAACATGTCCGCGATAGGATCAGTCATCATAACAATTTACTCCCGTGAATTACCAACTAGCTTTCTTAAGACCTGGAACTTCACCACGCATCATTGCTTCACGCAATTTGATTCGGCTTAAACCGAATTTACGTAAGAAACCATGCGGACGACCAGTAATATTACAACGGTTACGTTGACGACTACTTGATGAATCACGAGGTAAACTTTGAAGTTTCAATACAGCATCCCAACGATCTTCTTCAGAAGAATTATCGTTAGAGATGATTGCTTTCAATGCACTACGCTTTTCAGCATATTGTGCTACTAATTTGGTTCTTTTAGCTTCACGAGCTTTCATTGACGTTTTAGCCATAACTCTACACCTTGTTCTTAAACGGGAAGCTGAAGGCAGACAACAATGCGTGTCCTTCTTCATTATTCTTCGCGCTAGTAGTGATAGTAATATCCATCCCACGAATTTTATCGATTTTATCGTAATCGATTTCAGGGAAGATTATTTGCTCACGTACGCCCATGCTGTAGTTACCACGGCCATCGAATGACTTAGGGTTCAAGCCACGGAAATCGCGGATACGAGGAATAGAGATCGAAATTAAACGCTCTAAAAATTCCCACATACGTTCGCCACGTAGAGTTACTTTTGTACCAATAGGGTAACCTTCACGAATCTTAAAGCCCGCAACAGATTTGCGTGCTACAGTCGTAACTGGTTTTTGTCCTGAGATTGCAGTAAGATCATTTGTGGCATGGTCTAATACTTTTTTATCAGCAATAGCTTCACCAACACCCATGTTAAGGGTGATCTTTTCAATCCGAGGGACTTGCATGACACTCTTATATTCGAACTTCTTTTGAAGGTCGTCTACAACAGTATCTTTGTAAAAATCATGCAGTTTCGCCATCGTTTACTCCAATAATTAAACTAGTTCGTTGTTAGATTTGAAGAAACGAACTTTTTTGCCGTCTTCAACTCTAAATCCTACACGATCTGCTTTACCCGTTTTAGGGTTAACAATCGCTACGTTTGAAACTTGTAAAGAAGCTTCTTTTTCAATAATCCCACCAGGCTGCTGTAACTGAGGTACAGGCTTAGTGTGTTTCTTGATTAAGTTTATGCCTTCTACAAATACTTTACTGTCTTCAACAAGAACTTTAGTGACTTTACCAGTCTTACCCTTGTCTTTGCCAGCTAGTACAATAACTTCATCATCACGACGAATCTTAGATGCCATTATCGTGACTCCTTATAGTACTTCAGGTGCAAGTGAAACGATTTTCATGAACTTTTCATTACGAAGTTCACGCGTCACTGGACCGAAAATACGAGTACCAATTGGTTGTAAGTTAGCATTTAACATTACAGCCGCGTTTTCATCAAAACGGATGGTTGAACCATCTGAACGACGAACACCTTTCTTAGTGCGCACAACTACCGCAGTCAGAACATCACCTTTTTTAACTTTGCCGCGAGGATTTGATTCCTTCACTGCAATTTTAATGATATCACCGATACGCGCGTAGCGACGGTGCGAACCACCAAGAACCTTTATACACTGTACACGTCGAGCGCCGCTGTTATCAGCTACGTTCAGTTGTGATTGCATTTGGATCATTGAGTTTTACTCCGCTATTTATCTAAATTAACTTAGATATAATTTAAGGCCAGAAATTTGACCCGTCACTGCCTTCTGCTCCCCCATAAAATCGTCAGACGAATTCGGAGGGCGCGAGATTATAACACCGCAAAAGTTAAAGTGATACCTTATTTAGCTAAAAAACAAACAATTCCCAAGCTTGTAAATAATTAATACCTTTAATATTGTAAAAATTATCGACTCTGATTTTCACTATTACCACTAGGGCTGTCTTTCAGGCATAAAAAAACCCTATCACATTGTGATAGGGTTTTTATTAAACACGTTCGTTAAAACAAATTTACTAAAAGTAAATTATGCCTTAGTAATTACGTCAACTAAAGTCCAGTTTTTAGACTTTGAAATTGGTGCAACTTCACGAATTGTTACTAAATCACCTTCGTTGCATTGGTTAGTCTCATCATGCGCTTTCAACTTAGTTGAACGCGTAAGGTACTTACCATACATTGGGTGCTTAACACGACGTTCTATTAATACAGTGATAGACTTATCCATTTTATCACTGACAACACGACCTTGTAGTGTGCGGATTTTAGCTTCGCTCATTACTTACCTGCCTTTTCAGTTATGATAGTCTTTACACGTGCAATATTGCGACGTACCGTTCTTAGCAAATGAGTTTGTGCTAATTGTCCTGTGCTTGCTTGCATGCGATAGTTAAACTGTTCGCGTAATAATGCAAGCATTTCAGTATTTAGCTCTTCAATGCTTTTATCTTTTAATTCACTAGCTTTCATTACATCACCGTTCTAGTTACGAAAGATGTTTTGAACGGAAGTTTAGCCGCTGCTAAAGCAAATGCTTCGCGTGCGATTTCTTCCGATACACCTTCCATTTCATAAAGAACACGGCCTGGTAGAATTTGGCATACCCAATATTCCACTGAACCTTTACCTTTACCCATACGAACCTCAAGAGGCTTTTTAGTAATTGGCTTATCAGGGAATACACGTATCCAGATTTTACCTTGACGCTTAACGTGACGAGTCATTGCTCGACGTGCCGCTTCAATCTGACGCGCAGTCATACGACCACGTTCCATTGATTTTAAACCGAAAGTACCGAAGCTAACTGAACTACCGACGTGTGCAAGACCACGGTTGCGCATTTTAAATTGCTTACGGAATTTAGTACGTTTTGGTTGTAACATTACTTAGCTCCTACTTAGGCTTGCGGTTGTTTTTTCTTTTAGGTTTAGCCGCTGGTACTTCTGCCTGTAGAGGCATGTTACCAATGATTTCACCTTTAAAGATCCACACTTTGATACCAATAACACCATAAGTTGTGTTACCGCGTGCAATAGCATAATCGATGTCAGCACGTAAAGTGTGTAGTGGTACACGACCTTCACGATACCATTCAGCACGTGCAATATCTGCACCGCCTAAACGACCACTTACTTGTACTTTAATACCCTTTGCGCCTAAACGCATAGCATTTTGTACAGCACGTTTCATAGCGCGACGAAACATCACACGACGTTCTAATTGACTAGCAATGCTGTCGGCAACAAGCTGCGCATCCATTTCTGGCTTACGTACTTCAGCGATGTTGATTTGAGCAGGAACACCAGCAATTTTAGAAACAGCTAAACGTAATTTTTCAACATCTTCGCCTTTCTTACCGATAACTACACCCGGACGAGCCGTGTGAATTGTTACGCGGATAGATTTAGCTGGACGTTCAATCACTACTTTAGATAATGATGCACGGACAAGCTTCTCTTTCAAATATTCGCGAACCAAATGGTCACCGCGTAAATTTTCAGCGAAGTCTTTATTACTTGCAAACCAAGTAGACGCGAAAGGTTTCGTGATACCTAAGCGAATACCGTTAGGATGAACTTTTTGACCCATACTAATATACTCCTAGTTATCAGATACAATCACAGTTATGTGGCTTGTACGTTTAATTATACGATCCGCGCGGCCTTTTGCACGAGGTCGAATACGTTTCATTGTTGGACCATCATCAACTGTAATAGTTTTTACGATAAGTTCATCAATGTCTGCACCTTCGTTATGCTCAGCATTAGCAATTGCAGAGTTAAGTACTTTTTTAACTAATTCAGCAGCTGACTTGTTGCTGAAAGTTAGTATTTCAAGTGCTTTCTCAACATGTAAGCCGCGGATTTGATCCACAACTAAACGTGCTTTCTGAGCAGAACCGCGGGCAAATTTATGTATAGCGATAGCTTCCATTCAATTTCCCCTATTTCTTCGCTTTCTTATCAGCGATATGACCGCGATAAGTACGAGTTGGTGCAAATTCTCCTAATTTGTGACCGATCATTTCATCAGTTACAAATACAGGTACGTGTTGACGGCCATTATGGACAGCTATGGTCAATCCGATCATCGTAGGGATGATCATTGAACGACGAGACCAAGTTTTAATTGGCTTTTTATTCCCGCTTTCCAGAGCTTTCTCTACCTTCGTCAGCAAGTGTAGGTCTATAAATGGACCTTTCTTGAGAGAACGTGGCATGGTGAATCCTCTTTATTTACTCTTCATGTGAACTTAACCTTACCGAAGTAACCTAAGCTCCACATTCAGAGTATTAATTAAATGTACTATTTAGTACGACGACGCACGATAAATTTATCAGTACGTTTGTTTGAACGAGTCTTGTAACCCTTAGTTGGTACTCCCCAAGGGGATACCGGGTGACGACCGCCAGATGTTTTACCTTCACCACCACCGTGTGGGTGATCAACTGGGTTCATGGCAACACCACGAACAGTTGGGCGAATACCGCGCCATCTTGAAGCACCAGCTTTACCCAAAGAGCGAAGCATGTGTTCAGAATTGCCGATTTCACCTAAAGTAGCACGACAGTCAGACTCAATTTTACGCATTTCGCCAGAGCGAAGACGTAAAGTGACATATGCACCGTCTTTAGCAACTAACTGAGCGTAAGTACCAGCAGCACGTGCAATTTGTGCACCTTTACCTGGCTTAAGTTCGATTGCATGCACAACACTACCTAATGGTGTGTTGCGAAGTGGCATTGTATTACCTGGCTTGATTGGAGCATCGATACCTGACTGGATTGTATCTCCAGCGCTTAAGCCTTTAGGGGCTAAGATATAACGACGTTCACCATCTGCATATAATACAAGTGCAATGTTAGCAGAACGGTTTGGATCATATTCCAAACGCTCAACTTTTGCAGGGATACCATCTTTGTTACGTTTAAAGTCGATCATGCGGTAATGTTGCTTGTGACCACCACCAACGTGACGAACTGTAATACGACCGGTATTGTTACGGCCACCAGACTTAGACTTAGTGTCTAATAATGGTGCGTAAGGCTTACCTTTATGCAACTCCGTGTTTACCACTTTAACTACGTGGCGACGACCCGGAGAAGTAGGTTTACATTTAACTATAGCCATTTTCGTAAACTCCTATGATTCCGCGCCGACGAAGTCGATGTCGCTGCCTTCAGCAAGAGTAACGTAGGCTTTTTTCCAGTCGCTTCTGCGACCAAAACGAGCACCAGTACGTTTCACTTTACCTTTAACATTTAATGTGCGAACACCGTCTACTGAAACTTCAAAAAGTTTCTCAACAGCAGCTTTGATTTCAGCTTTAGTAGCACTAGTAACAACTTTGAAAACAACAGTGTTGTTTGCTTCAGCGGCCATTGTGCTTTTCTCAGAAATGTTCGGTGCTAAAAGCACTTTTAACAAACGTTCTTCGCTTATCATCCTAACATCTCCTCAAGTTGTTTAACTGCAGTAGCAGTCATCAAAACTTTCTCGAAACCAACCAAGCTAACTGGGTCAATACCGTCTACGTCACGAACGTCAACTTTATACAAGTTGCGTGCTGACAAGAACAAGTTCTCATCAACTTCTGGAGTGATGATTAATACATCTTTTAACTCCAAGCCGTTAAGTTTAGCTACTAATTCTTTAGTTTTTGGTGTTTCAACAGTAAAATTTTCTACCACTACTAAGCGATCTTGACGAACTAACTCAGATAAGATGCTTTTGATCGCACCACGGTACATTTTACGGTTTACTTTTTGGCTGTGGTCTTGAGGTTTAGCAGCGAATGTTACGCCACCAGAACGCCAAATTGGACCACGGGTAGTACCAGCACGAGCACGGCCAGTACCTTTTTGACGCCAAGGTTTTGCGCCACCGCCGCTTACTTCTGAACGAGTCTTTTGAGCACGAGTACCTTGACGAGCGCCAGCTGCATATGCAACTACTACTTGATGTACTAATGCTTCGTTAAACTCAAGTCCAAAAGTTGCTTCAGAAACTTCAAGAGCACCTGAAGCGTCTTTTAATGATAATTCCATCACGAATCTCCCGGACTAGGCTTTAACAGCTGGTTTGATGATTACGTTACCGTTGATTGCACCCGGAACCGCACCTTTAATAAGGAGCAAGTTACGTTCTGCGTCAACGCGAACCAATTCAAGGTTTTGTGTAGTACAACGCACAGAACCCATGTGACCAGACATTTTCTTACCTTTGAAAACGCGACCTGGTGTTTGACACTGACCTAACGAACCGTTAGAACGATGTGATAAAGAAACACCATGAGTGGCATGTTGCATAGTAAAGTTCCAGCGCTTAATACCGCCTTGGAAACCTTTACCTTTTGACGTGCCAGTTACGTCTACTAATTTTATGTCATCGAAAATTGAAACAGTTAATTCACTGCCCAACTCTAAACCTTCGCCTTCATTTTCGTTTAAGCGGAATTCCCACAGGCCACGGCCTGCTTGAACGCCAGCTTTAGCGAAATGACCCGCTGCTGGTTTTGTAACACGGCTAGCCTTGCGGCTACCTGTTGTAACTTGAAGCGCTGAGTAACCGTCAGTTTCTAAAGTTTTCACTTGAGAAATACGGTTGGCTTCAACTTCTAGAACGGTTACAGGTGTTGATACGCCATCTTCAGTGAAGATACGAGTCATGCCTACTTTACGTCCAACTAGACCAATAGTCATTGTTAAAACCCCTTAACCCAAGCTGATTTGAACGTCAACGCCAGCTGCAAGATCTAAACGCATTAATGCGTCTACAGTCTTTTCAGTTGGCTCTACGATATCAATCATGCGTTTGTGAGTACGAATTTCGTACTGATCTCGCGCATCTTTGTTAACGTGTGGAGAAGTCAAGATAGTAAAACGCTCTTTACGTGTAGGAAGTGGAATTGGACCACGAACCTGTGCACCAGTGCGTTTTGCAGTATCTACGATTTCAGCTGTTGATTGATCAATCAAACGATGATCGAACGCTTTCAAACGAATGCGAATTCTTTGATTTGACATTAATCAAATCCCCATTTTTAAAGAACAACAAAATACATCCCATCACCTTTTATATGTAAAAGGGGGGTGTATCGCTAATAACATTCAACTCCCTATCGGAGCTGCTGTAGTACTTATCCATGTTGGCATAAGTAGAAATCCGCACAAAGCCTGAGCTATGTGCGGATGCGTATTATACATAAGCAAAAATATTTAGCAAGACAAAGATATTCGTTAACTATTTTCCTGAGCTTTTGCTTTCTTTTCCTGATCTCTTGTTACTCGATTGCCAAGGTGAAGACGGCCCCTTCCCGGAAATCCTGCTACTTGTAGGAGAACTCCGATTTCCCTGGCTGTTCCTAAGTAACTGTGTGAAATCTTTAACATCTTTGTTCACACTTTTTATCGAAGCTAAGTTAGCGTAATAGGTGTCCACAGAGTCGAGTTCTATTATTAAATTGAAAGATAAAAAAGCACTTGCTGTAAATTTCTCGGTCAAAGCTATACTTTTACCTTGGCGTTCTATAGCTATAGTATACTCTTCCCCTACTGCTAGATTTTTTAACGTTTCATTAATATGCGTAATATATTGTGTGTTCATTACTTTATCATTCACTGATACTATTATATCACCAACTTTAAGTCCTATAGCCTTAGCTGCACTATGAGGCAAGACTTCATCAACAACAATGCTATATTTTGAACCTGAGATTTTGTCTAATGTACCTATAAGACCAAATTGTTCGTTTAAGGTATTGTCTCTTACTATGTTGAGCCGACCTTTGTAATTTTTATTTCGATAGTATTCTGTAATTTCAAGCATAAGTCGTTCATATTCAAACTGTAATTCATGATCAAACTCTACCCCTTCAATAAGTGTTTTTTGAATATCGTCTTTATCGCGACCATAGGTTACTTGTGGCACAACAACAGGCTCATACACCATGTTAAGCGCAACTAATGAACTATTTCTTAAGACCTCAAGTTTCATTTCTTTTTTATAGTCAAGTGCCGTCAGTAATTCTGTTAAGTTGCTATAAGCAGGATCGCCGTAACTTACTATTACATCTCCGCTAAGTAATCCCAGTTTATGAGCTAATGAAAAAGGCAAAACGCTTAGTAATCTTACCCCGCCGTCTTTGTCTTTATAATTGTCGTCTTTAACCGCACCAAAATATTGACTTACTTCACTATTAATAAGACCTAAAGGTTGCACATTATCAAAGAGTTTATTCATCACCACCCTTAGGCGTTTTTCAAGTTCAGGCGGCAATTTTTCACTACTTTTAATCTCATCAACTTTGCTCGTGATAGCTCCAAGAATATAATTATTGTCTAATACGCATAATGACTTTTCTGCACTGAGTGTTACCTGACCATCGAGACTAAAAACCACCTGATATGCATTATTATCTTCTACTCTCAATCTAAAGGTTGATAAGCGTTCAGGTGATTTAGGGCTATCGGTTCCACGCATAAAATCTGTGTAATACTTCTCCAAATCGTCCTTTTTCCATAGTTCCACTGTTACGCTGTGTTCACCTGGTTCTAAATAATAGAGTTTACTGCCGTTTAGCGTCCTTAATTCATCTCCACCAATAAGACCGGTACGAAGTGTTCTAGTGCTGAGACCACTTGTATACTTTTTAATTTCACTCTCTAACATCAAACCATTGCTAAGTCTTATTCTTGAGAGGTAAGTTTCACCTTCTATTTCGGTCTGTTTTAGTTGTAAAGATGAACACTCCTTAGCTGAAACTGTATGCGTCGTTATCCCCAATAACAAAACTAAACCTAATACAAATTTATGACTTTTATATACTGAATACATCGCTGACTCCCTGTTGTGTTTTATAGAGCTCTAAAATAAGAACACTTCGCTTTTGAAGAAGTGTTACTTTTTGCTCTAAAGAGCTAATATTTTGTAATTTTTTATCAATATCATTTAATTTTTGAACAAAAAACACTTGTTCATAGGTAGTGACTTTAGGATTTATAAGTTTTGATTCTAATTGTTGATTTGTTAATAACACTTGTTCTAATTGATTGTGTAATTGATAATTGCTAAAAACTAGCCAGCCCATTGCTAAAAAGATTGTTGATGCAGCGACAGCAAAAGATTTAATGTAAAAAGGCACGACAGTTGGCTCTTTAACGGGATGTGGAGCTGCAATTATCGGTTGAATACGGCCTTGAATTTTAAGCCAGTTAATTTCATTAGGGACGCTAACTGCAGACATTTTAGAAGATTGTATTAAGGCTGACATCTTAACTCGCTCATCTTCATTGTCAGTAATTTCCCTCACATGAACTTCGTCTGCAGGTGTTAGTAAATCTGCACTTTGAATTTTATTATCCTGCATATTTTTTAGCCTCAGATTTTATTTTTAACTTTTTTAAGGTGCGTGAAAGCGTAGATTTTGAAAAGCTCGCGGTTTTATTGAATATACGCCCTATTTCACCATGCTTATATTGCTCAACCACTGACAACCATAAAACCATTCTCTCAGTCTCCGTTATTTGTGCTAATAAGTTATCTAATAAGTTTTGATTTTCTGCTTCATTATTTACATAGCTGCCATCAGTAAAAAGGTAAGTTAATTGTGAAAACACCTCTTGTTGTCTTTTTACTTTCTTAATATTATTTAAGGTATTATTAAAACCGATCCTCTTTATCCATGAAGCAAAGCAGCGATTCTTATCAAACGATCCTATTGAATTAAAAGCGTCCACAAATGTATCTTGCAATAAATCATTAGCGGTAGATTCATCTCGGCAAATCCTAATAATAAAACCATAAAGTGCAGGGGAGAAAAGCCGATAACACTTTTCAAAAGCCTCATTCTCACCGGCTAACATTCCTGATAAAACTTCAATTTTTAACATCTACTCCTCCAAATCCCTTTTCTTCAATGTGTGTGCCCCTATTATTGATAAAGTGTGCTTTCATTGACTTGACAACTTACAACGCAATTACCAGCGTTAGCACCGGCGGTCTATCATATCGATACGGTATAATATGATATTTTAATAAGTCACTTAGTTTATCTTAAGCTTTTTACCTTGCATTGATTTCTATCCTTATCCTTTCATACTTAGTAATACATCTGTCAACAATAAATGGTCGCAAAGAATGGTAAACTTTTTGATTTTTCTTTTTATTTATAGAGAAAGGGTTAAGTGACGCTGATTCAAAGCATCATATAAATAAAGTGCAAACTTACCGACATGGATCCTTTTTCAACCGTCTTATTACCGATAAATATAACGGAGAAATATGATTTTATATTTACAATTGGTGTGGGTATTATGCAGTTTATGATATGAGTTAACGTAGATAGACGTAACTTTTATTCACAGAGGATAGGTTGAGGCTCTGTAGCACCTAAAGATAAATTATCCTGAAGGTGCTACATTACATTGTTAAAGTATTTTCAGCTTTATTGTTAGCTACTTGTGTGCATATTAAGTTATTTGTAATGCTCAGCGTTCACTGCATGTTATTCATTAAGTTGAGATATATAATGACTTATTTAAAGTCGATGATGTTAAGACTCTACCCCCCCATATTATAATTAAGAACGCCTGAACTTCTCGATTCTCTACTCCTTAATTTATGATAACTGCCCTTTCCTTCAATGCTCGCTTTCAACATTTCTTTTTGCGCATTCTCTACAGAAGCCAAATTTATTGAGAGTTGAAATATTGGTTCTTTAACAATGACGATTTTATTACCTTGCCCCATTTGTTGGTAATAATTGTTCATTGCTAACAAAAACTGGTCAAATTCGAAGGCTAGTTGTGCAGGTAATATTGTTTGATTAATAACATCATTCATTGAGCCTTTAACAATGGTGTAAGATGCTTCAGGGACAACCACTGGGATATAACGGCCAGTGAGCTTCATTGCTTTCCCTGCACGAAGGATGTCTAGAGATATTTGTTCACCATAGGCACGCCCTTTCAAGTAATTATTTATTACTTGGCTGGGTGTATTACTCGCCGTATTAAATATTTCTTCTCCCAATTTAATAATTAAGTCTCCTGCCTTAATATTAACGCCGGCTGCAAGTGAATGGCTTATCACTTTATCTACCTTTATATTCTCACCGACAAAATCTCTTGCCAACACAGTGCCAAAATGTTCGTTTAGCTTACGAGATTGAACATTAGTATCATCACGCTTGTCAGCTGTTTGTTGATGAAAGACGGTAAGGCTATGCATCATTGACGTTAGCTGCTGCTGAAGATTTTCGGGTAGGTCTACCGCAAGTAATTCAGGATAATTAGTTTTTGCTTTTGCAATGAATATCCCTTCGCACTCTTTACTGTCTTGTTCCTTAATTTCGATTACAGAACCAAGTCCCATTTCACTCACAGATAACTGATAATGTTGATTAGCCAATACTTGCATAGTAACTGCAGACTGCAATGGCACAGGTGGATTACTTGCCGTTACTCCTCTACGTAAACTTTTATGATATGAAATAAAATCACGTTTATCCCATTGATTTAAAATCAAGGTATGCGTACCAGGAGCAAGAAAGTATGCATGGTCTCCTTTGAGCGTTTTTTGATATTTCTTAGGTTGAGGGACCGCTTTACCATTAGTTCCCAGTAATTCTAAGATAACTTTATTTCCAGAGATTTCACCACTCGCCAAACTAACTGATGCACAATCTGCTGCATATACTGTTTGTAGCAGCAAGGCTGGAATCAATGCAACTAATGCTGATTTTGCCAATCTGTATTTATTCATCTGTAATCCTTTATTTTAACTGAATACGTTCATAGGTTTAGCCATTACCGCTTAATTAAGTCAATATTTGTTAATAATATTGATTAATAATGGCTCTTAGTTTGGAACTATATTTCTGATAAATCGTTGGTTAATTCGGTTTTAGAATGCTGCCTGAGTTATTAACTCAAGCAGCGTTAAACCTTAATTCTTTGATGAAGATTTTGAACTCGAACTCGATTTTGATGGCGAACTTGGTTTTGAACTTGATCTCCAGCTTGCATCAGAACGATGACTTCTCGGAGTTCTTAACGTACTCGAACTGTAGTCATATAATTCAATTCCATAGTTATAACGCAACTTGCGTTCCTTGGTAAATTCCATAGGATTATTCGCTAAATCAAATAAAGCGTTTAACGCTAAGCTTCTCTCGGCTAAATCTACAGTCATTTCAAATTTAGGAAATAGTATTGGTGTATATATCCCCGTTAAAACCTGTTTAATACCACTACGTAAAATAGACACTGTATATACTTTATTTTTCTCTAGGGCTCTAATATTACTCGCTAGAATAACCGATGCAGCACCGGTAAATTCTTGTTCATTAATAGAAACAATCATATCTCCTTGCTTTAAGTGTAAGTTTTCAGCTGGACTATTTTCAGTAATACGCATCACCATAAACGCTGATTTGTTGCCTATCGTTGTATTTTTTCCTGTAATACCAAAAGAAACATCATATTTCTCAGGGCTTTTTATCATAATCGCAGTATCATCCAGATCATTATTTTTGGCATATTCCGCTATTTCCACCATCAAATTATTATATTGATATTTAATGCTTTCAGGTAAAGCACTAGCATTAGTTAACGGCAGTACTGTATCTAAATTGGTTGTTTTATAGTTCACGCTTGGGACAATTGCTGGTAAATATTTATTTGACAACTTATGCTGTTTTCCTGCTCTTGAAATAGTCATGTTTACGTCATGACCTAACTCTAACTCTCCTAACAAGCCATAAAGAACACTATAAGGATCCGAAGTTATACTTTTGACATCGACACCATTAATTTCAAGTATTTTGTCGCCACTGGTTAGTTTTAATTTGCTCGCAAAAGAGTATGGAAAGACGGCGAGTGTTTTAAAACTATTTTGATTAGTGTCAAATACGGCCCCAAACGACCAATTAAACTCTAATGGGAATAAATTATTCTCCTGAATGGTTTTCATTTTTGCCATTAGATGCTTCAGTTTGTAATCAAGGTTGTTATTAAGTTGGATCTCGCGCGCCTTAGTTGATGCTATATAAGTTACTTTGTCTTCATCACATAAGTCGCTGCTTATGTCCTCAATAGATTCAATACTAAAAATAGGGAGATTATCTTTGCCTGATGACTTAGCAGCAACATTGTACCTTTTATTTTTCTCTACAATCATTTGAATAGAGCTGGGCACGGTTCTCTCAAAACGCGGTTGCAGCCCCCTTTTAAATCGTTGATAGTAACGTTTATCCCATTGATTGAAAGTCAGTGTATGTAGACCAGGGGCTAAGTAATACTCTTTAGTTCCATCAAGTACGGCATTGAAATAAGAATGTTTATTATGCCCTTCTGCAAATGCCCCGTTGTGCCCCACTAATTCATAAACGACATCATGCTCTTGAGGATTTGCTGAAGTTATTTTAACTGCCGCACATTCGTTGGCGTGTATATTCAATGAAAAAATCAGAGCACTAATTACTAATAATGATTTTTTATATAGTCTAGATTGATATTGCATCGTTATTTTCCTTTTGTATATTTACAATTTCCTGAATTAGTAACTTTCTTTTATTCAGTAAAATTAATTTTTCTTGAGCATTCGTTGATTGAGAAAGTTTTAATTCGATATTCCTTACCTTGTTCAAAACACCTGCTTGATGAAATGTTGGGGTCGCATTGTCGAATAATTGTAATTCTAACGATTGATTAACCATTAGCACTTGTTCTAACTGGCTCTGTAACTGATAGTTACTCCAAACTAACCAACCTACTGCAATAAAAAAGGTGGAAGCGGCAATGCCAATAAATTGTTGAAAAAAATAGGGTCTAGCCCTTTTAATTTTTCGCGGAATGGCGACTGATTTTTTATCAATAGTGTGCCTTCTAATAGCTTGCCAATTCGATGCTTCTGGTATTATTACCGGCATCACATTCGCAGAAGCTTTTAATTGCTCTAACAACTTAATATCTTCTTGGCATTGTTCACACTCTTGTACATGTAAGCGCTCTGCTTCGGTATATTTATCATAAGTTTGCTGTAAATTAATATGCATAATTTTTAATCTCTTGCTTTGCTCTTAACTTTTTTAAACATCTTGAAACTACTGACTTCGAATAACTGGGGCTTTTCTTCACAATATTTCCAATTTCTTCATGGCTATATTGTTCAACAACATACAACCAAATAATCAAACGTTCTTTTTCTGAAATTTTCAGTAATAAGGCACTTAAAAAATTATGCTGTTCGTGTAGTATTTCTATTGAAAAGTCTGTTGACGTTATTTGGTTTTCATTTTCTATACCGATAACGGTTAATTTATGTTTTTTCAAAAAATTAAAAGTATGGTTAAAGGCAATACGTTTTATCCAAGCCGGAAACAATTGTGGTCCAGATGTGTAGCTGTGAATTTTTTCAAATGCGGCAATAAAGGTATCTTGCAATAAGTCATTAGCATTGCCTTGATCACGACATATATTAAAAATTGCCGTATAAATAAGGGGAGATAGCTGTCGATAGCATTGTTCCAATGCATCTTGATCTCCGGCTTTCATTTTATCGACAAGCGATTCATTCCATTGCACCAAAAGTTTACCCCTTTATTTTTCTTATATTTATATAACAACGCTTGTCCATGAAGGGTCGCATATATTTTATAAAAGTTAACCTTTTTAAAGTTCTACTTATATAGAGGTAACATTAATTCGAAATATATAGCCATAATCCAAATCCAAATAAATACTCTTTGTACAATTTTTTTTCATTATCTATACAGATTTAGATAAAGTAATGGTATACTCGCGCGCAAATTTTCAATAATTCCGCTTTTTTAGTAGCGACTTAAATAGAGTAAAGTAATGGCAGATTTATCTAAATACAGAAACATTGGTATCTTCGCTCACGTTGATGCGGGTAAAACCACAACAACTGAACGTATCCTTAAATTAACCGGTCAGATCCATAAAACTGGTGAAGTACATGATGGTGAATCTACGACTGACTTCATGGAACAAGAAGCTGAGCGCGGTATTACCATCCAGTCTGCTGCGGTAAGCTGTTTTTGGAACGATCACCGTTTCAATGTCATCGATACTCCTGGTCACGTTGATTTCACTGTTGAAGTTTACCGTTCACTTAAAGTACTTGATGGTGGTATCGGTGTGTTCTGTGGTTCTGGTGGTGTTGAACCGCAATCAGAAACTAACTGGCGTTACGCGAACGACTCAAAAGTTGCTCGTATTATCATGATTAACAAACTTGACCGTTTAGGCGCTGATTTCTACCGCGTTTGTAAGCAAGTTAAAAACGTTCTAGGTGCTACACCACTTATTATGACTTTACCTATTGGTGAAGAAGATGATTTTGTTGGTGTTGTAGATCTTCTTAGCGAAAAAGCTTACATCTGGGATGACACAGGTCTTCCAGAAAACTATGAAATTACCGATATCCCAGCTGATATGGTAGAAAAAGCTGCTGAGTACCGTGTACAGTTAATTGAAACAGCTTTAGAAGTTGATGAAGATATGTTGATGGAGTTCTTAGAAGGGGAAATGGTTCCTACTACAGAACAAATCAAAGCGTGTATCCGTACTGGTACTCGTGATATGACTTTCTTCCCAACTTACGGTGCATCTGCATTTAAAAACAAAGGTATTCAATTAATTCTTGATGCTGTTGTTGATTACTTGCCTTCACCTACAGATGTTAATCCACAACCTCTTACTGATGAAGAAGGTACACCTAACGGCGAATTCGCAATCGTTTCTGCAGAAGAAACCTTCAAAGCGTTAGCATTCAAAATCACTGATGACCGTTTTGGTACATTAACTTTCGTACGTATCTATTCAGGTACTTTGAAGAAAGGCGATACGATTCTTAATGCTGCTACAGGTAAAACTGAGCGTGTTGGACGTATGTGTGAAATGCAAGCTGATGACCGTAACGAACTTACTTCAGCACAAGCTGGTGATATCATCGCGATTGTTGGTATGAAAAGTAATGTTCAAACAGGTCACACATTATGTGATCCAAAACACCCTATCGTTCTAGAAGCTATGGTATTCCCTAAGCCGGTAATTTCTATCTCTGTAACACCTAAAGATAAAGGTTCAACTGAGAAAATGGGTCTTGCTATCGGTAAAATGGTTGCAGAAGATCCTACTTTTAAAGTTGAAACTGATATCGATTCAGGCGAAACAATTTTATCTGGCATGGGTGAGCTTCACTTAGATATCAAAGTAGATATTCTAAAGCGTACTTACGGTGTTGAATTAGAAGTTGGTAAGCCACAAGTTGCCTACCGTGAAACAATCACAACGGCAATTGAAGACTCTTACACACATAAGAAACAATCTGGTGGTTCTGGTCAGTTCGGTAAAATTGATTACCGTATCAAGCCTGGCGAACCTGGTTCTGGTTTCGTATTCAGCTCTGTTGTTGTTGGTGGTAATGTTCCTAAAGAATTCTTCCCAGCAATCGAGAAAGGCTTCAAAGGCATGATGGATACTGGTGTTCTTGCTGGCTTCCCTGTACTTGACGTTGAAATTGAATTATACGATGGTGGCTTCCATGCTGTCGATTCATCTGCTGTTGCATTTGAATTAGCTGCTCGTGGTGCTTTCCGTCAATCAATTCCAAAAGCTGGTGCACAGTTAATTGAACCTATCATGAAAGTTGATGTGTTTACGCCTGATGATCACGTTGGTGATGTTATTGGTGATTTAAACCGTCGTCGTGGCATGATCGCAGGTCAAGACGCGGGTGTTTCTGGTGTTCGTATTAAAGCTGACGTTCCTCTTTCAGAAATGTTCGGTTACATCGGAACGTTACGTACAATGACATCAGGTCGTGGTCAATTCTCAATGGAATTCTCTCACTACATGCCTTGTCCTAACAACGTAGCAGAAGTTGTTATCGCTGAAGTAAAAGCAGCTAAAGCAGCTAAAGATGCCGCTAGAAAATAGTAAGCATTAAAGTACTAAAACAAAAAAGGACGCTTCGGCGTCCTTTTTTATTGTCTTAATATTACAGATAATCAACGATTTAAATTTTATAATATCCGTTTAATTAATGAGTGGTTCTATTTTCTCATGAGGCAAAAGGGATAAACTTAGTATAATTATTAGATATCCGTATCATTTTCTATATCCGTGACTGCTATAACAGTAGCCCAGGGATCTGCAGATTCATCAGCTTCTTTTGGTAAGGCTGTTTTCGTTGACGTCGCTACCGCAGCATTTATTTCGGTCATTTCTTCTTTCGTTAAATTTCGCCATTGGCCTGACTTTAAGTCGCCCAGTTCAACGGTCATAATACGTGAACGTTTGAGTTTCAATACTTCATAATCTAAATATTCACACATGCGGCGAATTTGGCGATTCAAGCCTTGCGTAAGAATAATGCGAAATTCAAATTTGCTGTGAACTTTAACAATACAAGGTTTTGTAATAGTACCAAGAATAGGCACACCTTTAGACATACGCAGAATAAAACGCTCACTGATAGGTTTATCAACGGTCACAATATACTCTTTATCGTGTGCATTTTCAGCGCGTAAAATTTTATTAACAATATCTCCATCACTGGTAAGAAAAATTAATCCTTCTGATGGTTTGTCTAAACGACCAATAGGGAAAATTCTTTCTTGGTGACCAATAGCATCAATAATATTACCCCTGACATTTAGTTCAGTTGTACAAGTGATGCCAATAGGTTTGTTGTAAGCAATATAAACCCTGTCTGATTTATTGGTAGGCATTGCACCGACTTGTTTACCATCAACAAAAACAACATCACCTGGCTGTACTTTAGTACCTAATTCAGGGCTTTTGCCGTTAATGGTAACTCGGTTTTCTTCAATCAGCTTATCAGCACCTCGACGCGAGCAATAACCTGATTCACTGATAAATTTGTTGAGTCTTTTTTCTTGATCGCTCACGAGATATTCCAAAATAGTACAAAGTAGTGAATATGTATTTTACCTGAACTTTTACAGACATTGATAAAAGCTTTATTATTATTTAGCTTTATTCCACAGGTTTTGGTTAATCTTTATAGCAAAGAACTCTCCGGGCTCCCAACAGCGTGGAATTAAGTCTAATTTCTTACGTTCATGATAATTTGACACTAAAAGCTCTAATATTTCATGGAGCCGTTCTTTGCTGATGCTAGAAAAACTTTTTGCTGTTTCTGTATAATACAAATTATTAGACTTTTTGAGCACAACCTCTTGTCCATGGGATATGAAAGCTAAATTACGCGTTGCCGTTCGACAAATAGGATTTTCAGGATCATTAGGGTAAAGCTGACTGACTACCGCATATTCATAGCGGTCAGCCATATCTTGTTCTACCGGAATATAGGTAACACCATAACCTTGAGGGAAATGGCCTGTGATTTGAGCGAGTGCATCAACAACTATCTGGCTACAAGCACCGCGCTCTGCATTCTGGTTTAAGACATGATAAACTTTTGGTAATAATTTGTAGTTATAGCTATCTTTGGTCGACAAGATTATTGAACTATAGATTTGTGGCACTTTAAGTAAATTGCCAATCCCCTGTTTTGGATTCACGGCGCTTTTTAACAAGTGCTTAATAAATAATAATTTTTTGTGTTCAAGAGCATTGTATTTATCACGATCTGTTTTTGAGTTACCTATATAAATAGACGCGCCAATACCATCTACAAGGTATTTTACTGTTTCCCGGTAGTTAATTTGTAATAATGCTTTTCGTTCTTCTATCGGTAATGTTCTGTGAGGATCTTTTTCATTTTTTTCGCCATACAAAATAGCTATAGCTTCAGGGTGGTTATTACCCATATCTTGTAATAATGACGCCATTATTAAAGGAATTTTAACCTTTTCAACAAAAGCCTGATACGCTTTGGGTTTGTCTTGTGAAAAAGTTTTATATTGTTCTGAAGATATATTACCCAAGGCAACTTTAATGTATGGTTCAACAATATTTTTATCTATACATAATTTGTCGAGTAAACGTAAACACAGCACACTTTTATAAAGAGGCTTGTTCTGCTCATTGAATAAAGCGACTTTTTTACCTTGGGTAGGGCTAACTAATTGGATAGTACCTAACAACTGCCCTGATTTACGATTACTTTCCTCAAAACTATCACCTTCGCATAAACTGATAATTTCTTTACACAGCAAAAATAAATGCTGATGACGCTCATTACGTTCAAACTTCAATTCTTCCTGATAGGCACGTTCCTCTCGCTCTAACCGAACCCGTTGTTGTTTAGTTTTATCGCTAGGGACTTGGGCCGTTATCTTTTCAATATTATTTTGAAGTTCATCGAGCTTATGTTGAATAAAGGGTTGTTTTTCATAATATTCAATCGCACGCTCGAGTACTGAATCGTTTAGCTGGCTACGTCCGTATATCCTTGTTAAAAGGCTTTTTACTTGTGCGGTAAAGTTTGTATCGCTGTTACTTTTATTTGCCATAAAAAATAAAACTGAGCCTTAATAAGTGTATTAAAATTTTTATTAACTAGATGCTAGTTAATAATACTACGGAAACAAGTATTTCGTATACTTTAGATAATAAAAAAGCATAACGTATAAGGCTATGCTTTTTAAATTTAAATTTCGATTATTAAGCTAATGGTGTATCTAACTTAAACCTTTAATTTTAACTTGGTGTTTTTTACCTGCCAATTGTTGACAGATACTAACTAAATCTGAGTGTAAGCCACCAGCGGTAACATCACGTCCTGCACCAGGTCCTTGGATAATAAGTGGGTTATCTTGATACCAAAGACTTCTTATTAAAAATATATTATCGCACGGTGTTAAACGAGCAAATGCGTTATTATTGGGTAAAACGGCTAAATAAACCTTAGCTGTTGATTTACCTTGTTCATTTACAGCAAACTTTGCAATATAACGAATACACGATTGCTTTGCCGACGCTTGCGCTAACTGTTCAGCAAAATAAGTATCTAATTGATCTGCTTTTGCTAAAAAATCTTTTATTGATAGATCTTGTAGTGCTTCAGGTACTAGGTTTTGACACTCAATATCTTCAAGTGATAATTCAAAACCAGCCATACGCGCTAATATCAGTAATTTTCGTTGTACGTCTCGCCCCGATAAATCTTCACGTGGATCAGGTTCGGTAATGCCTTGTGACAGTGCATCTAATAACAACCGTGAAAACGGTACACTACCGTCATAAGTTTCAAATAACCAAGAGAGTGTTCCAGAAAAAATTCCGGATATTTCAACGATTTGATCACCACTATTAAGTAAATCGTTAATCGCAAAATTAATCGGTAAGCCTGCACCTACGGTCGTATTGCCTAACCATAAGCTTTTATTTTCGGCCGCTGTCCTTACTAGGGTATTGTATTGTTTAGTACTTGAAGATGCCGCCCACTTATTTGCGCCAATGACATGAATTCCCTCTTTAAAAAAATCTCCGTATAGATGACTAAAATGTTCACTGGGTGTTATATCAACAACAATTAATTCATCGTAAGGGTGATTGGTCAACCATGACATTAATAATGCATTATCATAAGGTTTAGCATCTCGTTCATAAAGCTTTATCGCTCGAGCAACATCGATACCGTCGGTATTAAGAAGTGCTTTATTCGACGCAACTAAACCGACTAAATGTACGTTCTCTAACGCCGGGATCCGATTGAGTTGCCTAGGCAATAACTCTAAGAACCGTTGACCAATATTACCAAGTCCTGCTACAACAACCCCTATATGACGTGCGTCTTTAGTCATATCATGATGAACATTATTGAGTAACTCCCCCGTACAACTCTGCTGAAGAACGGCAATAATACTATGTTCACTTAACGAGTTAACCACGTAAAGCACTTGTGAATGTTTGAGAGCACGCTTAAAACGCGCTTGAATATTACCTTGGTTAACTACACTGTGACCAACAATAGCTAAAATTGAAACGGGTGTGAATGACACTTCGGTATCATGACTGGCTAACCATTGGCTAACAAACTTTTGTTGTGCTTGGTGAATAACAATAAAACCTTGTTTAACATCACAGCAAATAGCAGAAAACTCATGGTTAGCCTGCTCACCCAATGAGCCAGTTAAACTTGTTGATTGCACCAGTAATAAATCATTGAGTGAAGTCACTGATAGTTCTTGTTTAGCAATTTGACCAAATTTACCAATTTCTGTACCGGATATTTCGGGATCAAAACTGCTTGCTACATGTAAATGCGTACTGTGATTAGTGAGCGGTTGTAAAGTTTTTGCATGTAAAACGGGGTTACCCAAACGACCAAGCTCTTTTGCCACACCGTTAGGTAGACGGTGTAATTTACGAGCAAGTGGTACAACACGAGGATCAGCACTATATATACCATCAACATCAGTCCAGAGCGTGACATTCAACGCACCTGACAGCGATGCGATTATTGTTGCTGAATAGTCACTGCCATTACGCCCTAGTGTACAGGTCTTACCTTGAGCGTTTTTAGTAATGTAGCCAGTAATGACTGCCAACTTTCCCTTTTGCAAATTTTGCTGAAATTGTTTACTGCTACTTTGGTTATCAACTGCACAGTCTTTATCGTTATTAATGACTAGAAAATCACGCGCATCAATTGAATAACTTGGACACACTTGCTCACTCAGTACTGCAGATAATAAACGCGCAGACCACAGCTCTCCATAGGCCAGCATATCAGCATGATATTGACACGGTTGCTCTGTTAACCAAACGGTTAATTGTTCTATATCATCTGACAAAATATCAATTAAGACAGCTGCACTGCTCTTATTTAATAGTTCACTAATTAATACACTTTGTGACTGTTTTAATGCCTCAATGGCGACTAAAAGATCCTGACTATTTTCAACAGCGAGTTCATAAATATTGAATAAGTCATCCGTCGTATTACCATTAGCCGAGACAACGACTAAATCATCTAACTGACAATTTTGGCGGATAATATCAACCACACGATCAATACATTGTGTAGTTGCTAAGCTGCTACCACCAAATTTATGTACATGTATAGCATGTTTGGCAAGTTGATTATTCCCTGATGATAACGGTTCTACTGTATTTGACTTTGTCATTTTCACTCATTAATTATGCTATTAAAATAGTCTAAAACCTTAAATTTGGCTCGCAAGTAAAGCTTGTTCCAAATCACTGATAATATCAGTAATGTCTTCAATACCTACAGAAATTCTAACTAAGGATTGCGTGATGCCTGCGGCAATTTGTGCTTCAATTTCCATACCTGCGTGAGTCATCGTTGATGGATGACTTATTAAGCTTTCGACACCACCTAACGATTGTGCCAAAGTAAAGAGTGCTAACTTATCAAACAACACTTTAACCGCTTCAACACCGCCTTTTATTTCAAAACTCATCATAGCGCCAAAATCTTTTTGTTGTCGCTTTGCAATTTCATGTCCTGGATGGTCTTTCAAACCAGGAAAATACACGGCATTAATTGCTGAGTGACTTTTTAGGTATTTTGCCACAACATTCGCATTCTCTTGATGTTGTTTCATGCGAATAGGCAATGTTTTTAAACCACGTAATGCAAGATAGCTGTCAAATGGTGAACCGGTAATACCAATACAATTTGCCCACCACGCAAGCTCTTCACCAAGCTTCTGCTCTTTTGTTACTAATACGCCGCCAACCACATCACTATGACCGTTAATATATTTAGTTGTTGAGTGAAAAACAATGTCTGCACCTAATAATAACGGCTGCTGCAAAAGAGGTGAAAGAAAAGTATTATCTACCGCAACTAAAGCTCCTACAGCATGACTCGCCTTAGTAACCTTTTCTATATCAACCAAACGTAATAAGGGGTTACTGGGTGATTCAACCAGTACTAATCTTGGCTTTTGCGCCAGAGCTTGAGCTAAGGCTTCTTGATCATTTTGATCAACAACAATAACATTAAATTGGCCACGTTTTGCTAAATGGGTAAATAATCGATAACTGCCACCGTAACAATCATGGGGGATAATAACAGTGTCTTGTGTTGTCAGTAATTGACAGATTAAGTGAACAGCAGACATACCAGTACTAGTGACGATACCCACTGCGCCGTGCTCTAAATCAGCAATAGCTTGCCCGAATGTACTACGTGTTGGATTTCCTGTCCTAGAATAATCAAATTGGCGCTTATCATTAAAGCCTTTTAAGGCGTAAGTACTCGATAAATGAATTGCAGGAACAACCGCACCATGGTGTTTGTCACTATTAATACCGGCTCTAACAGCCAATGTTGCTGGTTTTTTGCTTGTCATTTTTTGCTCCAATTGGACAGTAAAATCAAATAGATGTTTGGACGTCTATAACTCTAAACGCTTTGCTTTTGTCGGTCAAGGACTTTAGACTTCTAAACTTCTACACATTCGTTATTGACTCAACGCCAACAACCAGTAAAATCTAACTTATAAAAAATAATTTAGCTAAACAAGGTAATTAAATGGCAAAGTGGAATGGCGATTATATAAAACCATACGCCGAACATGGAAAAAAAAGTGAGCAAGTTAAAAAAATCACTGTATCAATTCCGTTGCGTGTACTTAAAGTATTAACTGACGAACGCACCCGTCGACAAGTTAATAACTTACGCCATGCGACAAACAGTGAATTGTTATGTGAAGCTTTTTTACATGCTTTTACTGGGCAGCCTCTTCCTGATGATGGTGATTTAACAAAAGATAATACTGAAATTCTCCCCAAAAGTGTTCGAGATGCATTGATAGCAAAGGGGATTACCGACTTTAGTCAATTTGAAGTAGATGACGAGTAGTGCTTATTTACACTCATTTAAAAGACGCTGTAGCGTCTTTTTTTATGCCTAAACGATAAGCATCAATAACACCCAACCCCCAACAAATTACGAGTATATAGGTTAATGTGCTCACCCATAACTGATCAAGAATAATCGGGTGTTTTGCTATTTCATCTGCAAGTGCTTGGCTGTTTAGCCCAATTTCACCTGATTTTACTTTTTCAATAAGTGGCTGATATTTACTGACCACCTCTTCAATATACAAATAAGCCGTTATTGAGAATATCAAAATTAGCGCTATTGCACGCCGATAGGCCTTAAAGATCAGCTGACCAACTCCTGGATAAACAAGCGCAGAGAGTAAAACTGCTTTTGTTGCATTTTTCATTATGACTCTCCAACGTGTTTATCTCAGCTTATTGGCATGACACGATTATATTTTACTGGTTATTCCATATAATTTTCAGGCATCGCTAATGCGGCAACGCCAGAATCAACCGCAGCTTGGGCAACAGCAAGTGCAACTCGACCACATAAACCACGATTGTTCCTTTGCGCTAATTATTCCATATAATTTCAGGCATCGCTAATGCGGCAACGCCAGAATCAACCGCAGCTTGGGCAACAGCAAGTGCAACTCGACCACATAGACCACGATTGTTCCTTTGTGCTGATTATTCCATATAATTTTCAGGCATCGCTAATGCGGCAACGCCAGAATCAACCGCAGCTTGGGCAACAGCAAGTGCAACTCGACCACATAGACGTGGGTCCATTGGTTTAGGAATGATATATTCCTTACCAAAAGTTAGACTTTGCTCACCGCTAGCATCTAGCACTTCCTGCAAAACAGGTTCTTTTGCTAAGTCACGAATAGCATTAACAGCGGCAATTTTCATTTCATCGTTAATGGTTCTAGCACGAACATCTAGTGCTCCACGGAAAATAAACGGAAAACATAAAACATTATTCACTTGGTTAGGGTAATCAGAACGTCCAGTGGCAATAATAAGATCATCGCGAACAGCAAGCGCTAATGCTGGTTTAATTTCCGGATCAGGGTTTGAACAAGCAAATATCACCGGATTCGCCGCCATCAGTTTTACATTTTCAGCAGAAAGTAAGTTCGGCCCAGAAACACCAACAAAAACATCTGCGCCATCAATAACATCTTCTAGCGTACGTTTATCGGTGTTATTAGCAAACATGCGCTTGTATTCATTAAGATCGTCACGACGAGTATGAATAACACCTTTAGTATCTAGCATGTAGATTTTTTCTCGCTGAGCGCCACATTTTATTAATAGTTCCATACAAGCAATTGCTGCAGCACCTGCCCCAAGACATACTATATTGGCATCTTTAATATTTTTACCCTGAATTTCTAGGGCATTAATCATACCTGCAGCAGTAACGATAGCGGTACCATGTTGATCATCATGAAATACAGGTATTTTACAACGTTCAATAAGGGCCTTTTCAATAGCAAAACACTCTGGCGCTTTAATATCTTCTAAGTTAATGCCGCCAAAACTATCAGCAATATTAGCCACCGTATTAACAAATTCTTCAACCGTCTTATGCTTAACTTCGATATCAAATGAATTAATGTTTGCAAATCGCTTAAACAATAACGCTTTACCTTCCATCACTGGCTTCGCAGCCATACCACCTAAATTCCCTAAACCTAAAATAGCGGTACCGTTAGTAATAACAGCAACCGTATTTCCTTTGCCGGTATATTTGTAAACATCATCTGGATTTGCTGCAATTGCACGTACCGGCTCAGCAACACCTGGGCTGTATGCGAGCGCTAAATCAAGGCTAGTTTCAGCAGCGGTGGTTAATTCGACACTTATTTTCCCTGGCGTTGGGAATTGATGGTAATCAAGTGCTTGTTGGCGAAAATCAGTCATGATGAGTCCTATGCGTTAGGTAAATTTATTGTATTTTTTATGCTATTTTTTAAGTTTTATTATTTTTATATACAGCATAGTTATATATATTATTGCAATCTTACATGTTGTTCCAACATTATTCTTATATAAAAAAGTGCTAGAAGCCATAACAAACATACCCTCAGCACTTTTCTATTGCACATCATAAAACTAAATATTCGTTATATAGCTTAATCTATTCATCTCATATTTATGTGTACTTTATAAACTTCATTCACTGGTTAAACTTAGTTTTCAACTTTTCTTTTTTTCAATGCACAACAGCGAATTTATCACTAAATTTTG
The DNA here is from genome assembly GCF_014076955.1 of Colwellia sp. Bg11-12. Taxonomy (NCBI): domain Bacteria; kingdom Pseudomonadati; phylum Pseudomonadota; class Gammaproteobacteria; order Alteromonadales; family Colwelliaceae; genus Colwellia; species Colwellia sp. Bg11-12. The sequence goes on along the minus strand of NZ_JACGUZ010000078.1, from coordinate 194,687 downwards.
ACATTAAAGCGTTAACTTTCATTAACGTTATGACTTATGATTGTAGAGTTAGTAATTTGTTTTTGCATTTATATTCAAATCACTGTTTGAATATATTTTATTTTTGATGAAAAAAAACCACCTAAAAGGTGGTTTTAATAAAATATTTTTTTACAAAATATAATGCGTTATGTGTTAATCAGTAAACGGATTAACTAAAATAATAGTTTCATTACGCTCTGGTCCTGTTGAAATAATATCAACCGGTACGCCTGTTAATTCCTCAATACGCTTGATGTAAGCGATTGCATTAGCAGGTAAAGCATCACGAGAAGTTGCTCCAACCGTTGTTTCAGACCAGCCCGGCATTTCTTCGTAAACAGGTGTAATACACTCATAACCTTCAGCAGCCGTTGGCGGCACAGTGATAATATCACCCGCTTGAGTTTTGTAGCCTGTACAAATTTTAAGTGTTTTTAAACCATCTAAAACATCAAGTTTAGTTAAACAAAAACCTGTTACGCTGTTAACTTGAATTGCGCGATGCATTGCAACGGCATCAAACCAACCACAACGTCGCTCACGACCGGTAGTTGCGCCAAATTCATGGCCAACGGTACCTAAGTGTTCACCCACTTCATCGTCTAGTTCTGTTGGGAAAGGACCCGAACCAACACGCGTTGTGTATGCTTTAGTAATACCTAAAATATAATCTAAGTGACGAGGTCCAAAACCACAACCGGTAGCAACGCCACCTGCAGTAGTATTTGAAGACGTTACATAAGGGTAAGTACCGTGATCAATATCCAGTAAAGTGCCTTGGGCACCTTCAAACATAATTGACTCACCGTTCTTACGCGCTTGATCAAGCATTTCAGGTATATCAGCAACCATCTTAAGGATCACATCACGCACCGCGAGGGCATCAGCAAGCACTGTTTCATAACAAACAGGCTCAACTTTGTAGTAATGTTCTAAAGAGAAATTATGGTATTCAACAATTTCTTTTAATTTAATTGCAAATGTTTCTGCACAGACTAAGTCACCAACGCGTAAACCACGGCGAGCCACTTTATCTTCATAAGCTGGACCAATTCCGCGTCCTGTCGTACCAATTGGCTTATTACCACGAGCAATTTCACGCGCCGCATCTAAAGCATTATGGTAAGGAAGAATTAACGGACAAGCATCACTAATAAGTAAGCGTTCGCGAACAGGAACACCCTTAGCTTCTAACATTGCGATTTCTGTCATCAAGGCTTTCGGACACAAAACTACGCCGTTACCGATTAAACATTTCACATTGTCACGTAATACACCCGATGGAATTAAATGAAGTACGGTTTTTTCACCGTCAATTACCAAAGTATGACCTGCATTATGGCCTCCTTGATAACGTACTACGTACTTAGCTTTATCTGTGAGTAAATCAACAATCTTACCCTTACCTTCGTCACCCCATTGGGTGCCTAGAACTACGACGTTTTTGCCCATGTTTTCAATTTCGATAAAAAATTAGGCGGGGATTTTATCAAAAATAAAATAGTAGTCCAAGTAATATATGACGATTTTTAGTTCAATTTTAAAATATTCAATTAACTAAAGGGCTTATAAAAAATATTTATATCGAACTTTAGCCTATTTACTCACCAACCATAAAATAATCACGCCAAAAAACAGTAAACTCATGCCGATATTACGGATAGATGAAGTCGGTTGTTGTGTTAACTTTATTAGGTAGTTTTGCCATTTATTGGGAAAAAGGGCTGGTACCAAACCTTCAATGATGAGAACTAGCGCGAAAGCGGTTAACAGTGTATCTATCATCTTAATACTCCCAGAGTTATTTGATTCGTATTGCAATAAGGAATTATCCCTATGAACAATTTATTGATTGTTTGCTATTTATAGCAGATACAAAAAAGCCATGACAAGTCATGGCTTTTTGATCAAAAGAATAAGCTATTTTTGAACTTTAGCGCCTTCTTTTAAGTAGTTAAAGAAATCACTATCGGGTTTAACCACTAGGATATCACTTTTACTACTAAAACTTTTTTCATAAGCTTCGAGGCTACGATAGAAACTGAAAAACTCAGGATCTTGTCCATATGAATCAGCATAAACTTTAGCGGCTAATGCATCACCTTCACCACGCATTTCTTGTGCTTCTTTTTGCGCTGTTGCTAACATAACTGTTACTTTAGCGTCTATTGTTGCACGAATGATTTCAGCTTGCTCTTGACCTTTAGAACGATGCTCTTTTGCAACAGCGGTTCGTTCTGCTCGCATACGGTCGTAGATTGACGCACTGACTTCGGCGGGTAAGTTAATCGCCTTAATACGTACATCAATAACTTCAATACCTAAATCTTCGCGACTACTTTCAGCGCTTGCTAAAGCCTTAGCCATAATGCCGTCACGGTCACCTGAAACAATTTCTTTAATAGTGCGAGTACCAAATTCGGTACGCAGACCATTATTTACTTTTTGCTTTAATAGGGCACGAGCATTCTCTACAGAGCCTGAGGTGCGTAAGTAAAATGTTGAAAAATCAACAATACGCCACTTAACAAAAGAGTCGACCATCAAATCTTTTTTCTCAGAGGTAACAAAACGATCAGGTGCTTCATCAAGTGTTTGAATACGCGCATCAAGTTTACGAACGTTGTTAATAAACGGTATCTTAAGATGTAAGCCCGGCTCGTAGACAATCATTTCACCGGTATCAGCATCACGTTTAATTTTTGTAAACTGAAAAACGATACCACGTTGTCCTTCAGAAACGACAAAAACAGAAGAGACAGTTAATACCAAAAATAATACAATTAATGCAATTATAAAGTTTTTCATTGCTTAATTTCTCCCATCATTAAATCTGTCTGTACGGCCTGACAAGTCAGGAGCAGAGCTTGACGTATTAACCGGTGGGTTTATACGTGACTGACTCTGTGGCATGCTGTTCTGGTTTGATGACTGACTTTGCATCATTTTATCTAACGGCAAATACATCATGTTATTACCGCCTTCAACATCAACCATTACTTTGCTGGTATTCGCATAAACGCTTTCCATCGTTGATAAATACATACGCTGGCGAGTAACTTCTGGAGCCGCTAAGTATTCAGGTAATAATTTATTGAATTTAGCGACTTCACCTTCAGCATCTAATACTGTTTGTTGCTTATACGCTATGGCTTCTTGCTCCATACGTTTCACTCGGCCACGTGCTCTCGGTTCAATACCTCGTGCATAGGCTTCAGCTTCACGTAAAAAACGCACTTCATCTTCTTGTGCTGAAATAGCATCATCAAAAGCATCTTTCACTTCTTCAGGAGGACGTGCATCTTTAAAGTTGACATCGACAACAATTAACCCAAGATTATACGGGGCAATAATGTCATCTAATTCTTTCCAGACATCTTGACGAACTTTTTCACGACCACTTGTTAAAATATCATCCATTTTAGAATCACCAATAACAAAGCGTAAGGCGCTGTCTAGTGACTGGCTTAAACTGTCATCTGCATTGGTAACGCTGAAAATATAATTACGCGCATCAACAACACGATATTGTATCTGCATTTCAACACGTACTACATTTTCATCTTTTGTTAACATGAAGCCAGATGCAGGTAAATCGCGTGTTGTTTGCATATCTACAGGAATAATACGTTCCGCAAATGTCCACTTCCAACGCAAACCTGGTTCTACTGTGCCAGAATATTGTCCAAAACGTAAAACAAGGCCTTTTTCAGCTTCTTTAATGGTATAAAAACCACTAAATGCATATACAAGAATACCCACGATTAAAGCAATAGCGATACCAACATTCGAAGCGCCTTTTTTGCTACCACCGTTTGATGATTTACCGCCAAAAATACCGCCAAATTTATTACCAATATCTTTAAGTAAATCGTCTAAATCTGGTGGCCCTTGATTCTTATCATCTTTCTTTTTCCAGGGGTCTTTATCATTATTCCCCGGTTCATTCCACGCCATGGTCTTCTCCACTCACTATAAATTTAAATAAATACTAAAACTTCTATTTACCCATTACGGTAATATATCAGTCTGTTTACGTTCAATAAAGCCTTCAATATCAGCTTCGTTGAGTTTAATTAATCTATCCCACTCTCTTGCAGGTAATTTAATTTTCAATAAACAATTTCCGTCTTCATCATAACTTTCATCAACAATAGAATTTAATTGATAAAATACACCGCGTAATTTACCTTCACTTGGAGGTAAACATAAGTTGTGCTTAACTATTTTCTTTCCGAGGCGCTCAGCTAACGCTTGAAAAAGTAATTCGATTCCTATGCCTTTCTGCGCAGATAACCAGACCCTAATAGGTAAACCTGTATCATCTCTATCGATGCGAGGCTGAATATCTTCCAAAGCATCTATTTTGTTACAAATTAATAATTGCGGTACGTCGCCCGCTTGGATCTCTTTTAAAACCGTTTCAACTTGCTCAATATTTTCAGTTCGCCTATCGTCTGAAATATCAATTACATGCAGTAATAATTCAGCTTCACGCGTTTCAGTCAATGTCGCTTTAAAAGCAGCGACTAAATCATGAGGTAAATGACGAATAAAACCTACTGTATCAGCAAGTATTGCCCGCCCTACATCCTCAATCTCTATTTTTCGTAACGTAGGGTCTAAAGTTGCAAATAATTGATCAGCGGCATAAACATTTGCCTGAGTAATAATGTTAAACAGGGTCGATTTGCCAGCGTTGGTATAACCTACTAAAGAAATAGTCGGTATTTCAGCGCGTGTTCTTGCTCTTCTACCTTGCTGGCGTTGTTTTTCAACCCGTTCTAAACGTTTACGGATATTAACCATACGGTCTCGAAGTAAACGCCGATCAGTTTCTAGTTGAGTTTCACCAGGACCTCGTAGGCCTATACCACCTTTTTGTCGTTCAAGGTGTGTCCAGCCACGAATAAGGCGAGTACTCATGTGTTTTAACTGTGCAAGCTCAACTTGCATCTTCCCTTCATGGGTTCGAGCGCGTTGTGCAAAAATATCTAAAATAAGTGTCGTGCGGTCAACAACACGACATTCACACAACGCTTCAATATTTTTTTCTTGAGAGGGGGAAAGTTCGTGATTAAAAAGTACGACATTGGCTTGATATAGCTTTACCGCCTCGGCTACTTCTTCAGCCTTACCACTACCAACAAAGAATTTAGTGTGAGGTGTACTGCGTTTGCCGGTAATAATAGCAAGCGCATTCACGCCCGCAGAGCTCACAAGCATTTCAAATTCTTGTAAGTCTTCACGTGCATTTTCATCAGGGAAATCAAGGTGAACAAGAATAGCTTGCTCACCTGCTTCATAACGATCAAACAATTGAGTATTACCTATAAACTAAATAGTTAAACCAAAAAAGACTTTTGGACATTTAATATTTGGCGTATAACCAAACTCAATAAAATCATTAATCTTGCTGTTCCTGATTATAATCACCCGTTTGCGGTGCTGGCATAGTAGAAACTGCCCGTGAAGGAACAACAGTAGAAATGGCGTGTTTGTAAACCATTTGACTTACTGTATTTTTAAGTAAGATAACAAATTGATCAAATGACTCTACTTGTCCTTGTAGTTTAATGCCATTAACTAAATATATTGCTACCGGAATGCGATCACGTCGTAAAGCATTCAAAAATGGGTCTTGTAAAGATTGCCCCTTTGCCATTGTGTGGCCCCTTTTTTGTTATTTTTAATAAATGTATTGTCGAGTTTTTTCGTTATAAAACTAGTTACTTACTATGCAACTGTTTTCATTATACATCAAGGTTTAAAGTTTGCTTACAGAAGACAGAATTAGTTTTAAATTATTTTCATCTTCCATATGCAGCCATTGTAAATTTGGCCAATTTCTCAGCCAAGTCAACTGTCGTTTTGCCAATTGACGTGTCGCACAAATGCCTTTGAAGACCATTTCATCGTGGTCGACTTCATCATTTAAATATTCCCACATCTGGCGATAACCAACACAACGGATGGAGGGTAAATCTTTATGCAAATCATTACGTTGCTTTAAATTGACAACTTCTGATTCAAAATTTTGTGCTATCATTTGCTCAAATCTTAGCGCGATACGAGCATGTAAATCTTTACGTTCTTTAGGTGAAATAGCAAATTGTAGAACATCGCCGCTAAGTCTTTCACCTTTAACTTTCGTTAATTCAGTCATGCTTTTGCCAGTAAGTCGATAGACTTCTAACGCTCGCATTAATCGTTGTGGATCATTTTTATGAATACGTTCGGCAGAAATTGGGTCTACGACAGCAAGTTGCTGGTGTATATTGTCCCATCCCAACGCTTCAGCTTCAGCTTCTATGCCTTCACGAATACTTGCATCTGCGGATGGCAGAGGTGATATCCCGTCAATTAAGCTTTTAAAGTACATCATCGTACCGCCTACCAATAAAGGTATACGGTTGTTTGCTCGAATTTTAGCAATTTCTATTAATGCATCACGACAAAAATCAGCGGCTGAATAGCTTTCACTAGCATCAATTAAATTAATTAAACGATGTGGGTACTTTGCTAACTCTTCAGTTGTTGGTTTTGCTGTGCCAATATCCATATCTCGGTATACAAGTGCAGAATCAACACTGATAATATCGCATGGTAGTGCATCACATAATGCCATTGCTAACGCTGTTTTTCCCGATGCAGTCGGCCCCATCAAACAAATTACTGGCGGTAATTTAGTTTGTTTACTGTCAATAACGTTTGTAGATAGAACTTCAGACATCGGCTTACTTGGCATTCGTTAACTTTGTTATTGAAGATGTGAGGTCTACCACTACCGAATTCAAGCGTAGCTGCTGCTCAAAAGTAGAATTAAATTTTTGTTCACCCAAATGAAGTAGATTATTAGCTTGTTGGCTATCATAGGTGCCTGCGGTCAACAAACTTGCAAACGCCTGTTGCCAATCACTATTTTCGAGTTTATGGACATCCTGTAAAAACAAAAATTTTAACAGGTTATTAAAGCTCAAGTTAACATCTTTATTTCTCAATAAGGCAGGGAATTCGCGAACCTGGACACTATATTTTGTCAAAACACTGGCGACAATGCCTATTTTTTTCAAAGCATCCGTCTGCTGTTCAACAAAATCGACGTGCTTGTTATCTAGCGATATTTTTATCGGTAATAATAAGGGTTGGCTGACAAAGTTGTGTTGCCACCTGTTTTGAACGTCAAGCAATTTAAGCGCTTGTTCTAGTTTATTTAACGCTAATAAACGCAGTTCATTATTAAGTGTGATCACAGCATATTGTTCGTCAACGACATCGCCCAGTACTAAGGTTTGGTTGTCATTAATGGCTTGTGGTCTTTCTTGAGTATTGTCTTTGTCAGACAAAGGTGTCATTAATGTTTGATAAGCTTGAGCCGCACTTCTACTGACTTTGTTATTGCTTTGTGTATAAGAGGATTGATTATTTTGAGGGCGATGTTCATAAGATTGAGCATGTACATCAGTCACTTTAGTCAATGGCTTAATATAGTCACGCTCTACTTGGTGAACGCTTTCGTGTTGATTGGCTTGTGGGTAATTTACCCCGCTCATTTCAGGCTGAATGTGTGAAAGAGTGGCAGATTGATTACCTTGAACAGGCACCTCAGCCACATTTGCATTTTCACTTAACGCGTCATGACAAACCGAGTAGATGAAATCATGTATATAACGGCCTTGATGAAAACGTACTTCATGCTTTGCCGGATGCACATTAACATCAACTTCACGCACATCAAGCACCAGAAAAAGTACAAAAGCGGGATAAGTATCCGCTGGCAGCATATTACTGTAAGCTTGGCGAATCGCGTGATTAATCAACTTATCTCGCATCATGCGACCATTAACATAGCTAAAACATAAGTCATTTTGGCTGCGCGCGAAGCTTGGTAGCCCTACCCAACCCGACAATTGCAAATCACCATGATGACAATCAACTTCAAGTGAATGTTCAATAAACTTTTGACCACAAATTTGTGCTACGCGCTTCGCATATAAGCTTTTATTATTAACCGCTTTGAAATGTTTTATCACTTTTTGGTTATGCGACAAAATAAAGCTCACATCAAACCGTGCCAAAGCGATACGCTTAATGACTTCTTCAATATGAGAAAATTCTGTTTTCTCGGTTCGCAGAAATTTTCGCCTAGCTGGCGTATTGAAAAACAAATCAACGACATCAATAGTTGTACCATTGGGATGTGCGGCTGGTTGCAATGCCACCGCCATATCTCGGCCTTCAGCAATTGCTTGCCACGCTGATTCTTGCTCAGCAGGCTTTGAGGTCAACGTTAAACGAGCAACAGAGCTAATACTTGCCAGTGCCTCACCACGAAAACCTAGACTGCATATACCTTCTAAGTCATTTAAATCTTTAATTTTACTGGTTGCATGGCGACTTAGCGCTAAGGTGAGTTCATTTTTAACAATGCCCGCGCCATTATCGCTAATACGAATACGTTTAGCGCCACCTTTTTCAATATCTATTTTAATGGTCGTTGCGCCAGCATCTAAACTGTTTTCAACTAATTCTTTCACCACTGATGAAGGGCGCTCTACGACTTCACCCGCGGCAATTTGGTTAGCAAGACGAGCTGGAAGGATTTCTATGGTCATAAAATTTGATCTATTAACTATTTTATAATGAAATTAATCGGCACGAGGTATTCTTAATGTTTGACCTATGCGTACGGTATTAGACGTTAGATTGTTTGCGAGTTTTAATTGTCTTACTGAAACGCTATAACGCTGCGCCAACACAGACAAAGATTCACCACGAGTAATTTTGTGCTGACGTTCTTCAATAGAGGCATAAAAACTTCCCATCGGTGGTTGAGACAGAAAATGATTTTTAATGCCTTTAAAAATACCTTTAGCGAGTTTTCTTTGATGGGCACTAGAATTTAAATTTTGCTCTTCTCTGTGGTTAGAAATAAAGCCTGTTTCTACCAAAATTGAGGGGATATCAGAAGATTTTAACACACCAAAATTACCATTTTGTGGATATTTCTTATGCATCTTAGTGATTTTTTTTAATTGTTTAATTACGCTCGCTGCCATACTGATACTCACACCTTGTGAGTGCTCTTTATTCATGTCAGCTAAGGTTTTCGCCAAATTATCATCACGGGTATTTTTGATTACGCCCCCTCCACCACCTAATAACTCTGAGTTGTTAGATCGGTTACGCAACCATTTTGCCATTTCTGACTCTACACGTTTATGCGATACAATCCACACTGACGCACCACTTGGCTGTGGGGTTCTAAAAGCATCGGCATGAATGGACACTAAAAAGTCGACCTGGCTTTTTCTGGCTATTTCACTACGTCGCCCGACAGAGACATAATAATCTCCATCGCGAACCATTACCGCTTTCATCCCTTTTTCATTATTGATATAAGTCGCAAGTTTTTTTGCAATCGCTAGCGTAACGCGTTTTTCATAAGTCCCCTTCCCACCCACCGAGCCTGGGTCTTCGCCGCCATGTCCGGCATCAATGGCTATGATGATATCGCGTTGATTATTTTGTGGCGTATGCGCACGCTGGGTGATTTTTTCCTGATCGAATAAATCAATCACTAAACGATTGCCGTATTGTCCTGCGGGGGCAAGGGGGAAAACAGCTAGAGAATAATTGTCAGCTAATTCTAATACTAAGCGTGTTGTTCCTTTAGTAGGAGACTTGCTGGTACGAATACGTGTAATACGCTTGTCTTTTTTAAGAAGATTCTTAAACGAAACGTGATTTTTACTATTTTTAAAATCAATGACTAACCGTTGAGGTTTTTTTAAACTGAAATACTTATAGTCAGGTACTCCACTTAAATCAAAAACAATACGTGTATTCTCAGGTGCAGGCCAAACACGAACGCCGTCAATACTATTACCGTAGGCAGAAGAAAAACCGCTAAAGAGTAATAAAATAGCTAAAAATAACGATCGAATATTCATTTACTGCTTTCCCTTCCTTTTGCTTATTTCAAACTACATTAAGCCAGTGAGCTCAGCACAAGCTGACCCAGCGTGGTTTTTGCTTGGAAATTAATAGTTCTTTGTTCATCACTATACGCTAAGTCGATACGTAAATCAGGCGCCTTAATCATACCTTGCCCCTTTTCCGGCCACTCTATAAAGCAGCAGCAATTCTGCGCAAAGTAATCTCGAATGCCCATATACTCTAATTCTTCAGGGTCAGACAATCGATATAAGTCAAAATGGTATACTAACCAATTATTCAGTTCGTAAGGTTCAACTAAAGTGTAAGTTGGGCTTTTAACGTGACCAATATGCCCCATACCTTGTACAAAACCTCGTGTTAACGTCGTTTTTCCTGCACCTAAATCACCGTATAAATAAACAACAATACCTTGTTTAAGTTTTTTTTGTACAATATCAGCCAGTTTTTTACCCATGGCTATGGTTGCGGATTCATCAGGTAATAAGTAGTGTTTGTTTGTAAGTATTTCTTTCATTAGTATATTCTAAAGTTTCTTATTAATAAGTTGCGGGATAATAGGCAATAAGTCGCTTGCTAGCATACCAATTTTACCATGCTTTTGTGCAATAAAATCGCCGGCTTTCCCATGAATATAAACAGCCAGAGCAGTAAGTTGTGCATAATTGATGGTCTTTTGCTTTTTGCTCCAACCTTTAACCATATTTTTTTGCATAACGACCGCTGCAATCATACCTGACAAGACATCCCCCATACCACCACTAGCCATACCTGAATTTCCTGTTGTATTTATCCAAGCATGTTGTCCATCACTGATTAAGCTCCCTGAGCCTTTTAATACACAAACACAGTTATATTGTCGGGCAATTTTTTTCACTGCACTAAAACGGTCTCTTTCTATGTCTGCTACTGTACAATCTAATAATGCAGCCGCTTCACCAGGATGTGGCGTTAATATCCAATCATTATTTTTAAGGTACTCTCCCAATAGACCTTGATAATAATCGCTTGCCAATAAACGCAAGCCATCCGCATCAATGACACAAGGTTTATGTTGAGCTAAAACCAAATTAAATAACGCCATACCCCAGTTATTTTGACCTAACCCCGGGCCAAGCACATAGATTTTAGCGTTAATAAATGCATCATTAGTTGATAATTTTTCAGCACAAGTCGGTGCTAACATCAATTCAGGCCGCCCATTAAATACGAATGCTTGGTTGGCTTGATGACAACAAACACTGACCAATGCTGCGCCACTTCGTAAAGCAGCCTCTGCAGATAACCTAATGGCCCCCGCAAAACCTTTCTCGCCACCAATCGCCATACATAAGCCAATATTTCCTTTATGGCTGCTGGCCACACGTGTTGGCAGATACTGAAATACCGACTCACCTAACACGGAAGCTTCATTAGAGATTTGTGCTGAAAACTCGCAACCCAGATCTAAATCAGCAAAATATAACTGACCAACGTGATTCATTGCTTGCCCTGTTAACAAGCCACTTTTAAGCGCAATAAAAGTGACTGTACTCTGCGCAACAACCGCTGAACTTTCCACATAGCCAGTTGTTGCACAAAGTCCAGACGGAACATCAACACTGACCACTGGCGCTAAATGCTGATTAATAGCTTTAACCAAAGTAACGATGCATGGCGGCAAACTTCCTTTAAAACCAATACCAAAAATTGCATCAACGATTAGGGCGCCTTGAAAATTCACCACCGTTTCATCATTGCAGTTTTGCTGTTCAAATAAAACCAGTGCATCTTTAGCTTTATTAATCACTGTGTAGTGTTGGTAAGCAGTTAAAGCATTACCTGAGAGTTCCTGTGGGGGGACGGTAAGTAAAACAGTTACTTGAAAGCCTTCCTGTGCAGCTAAACTCGCCAAAACAAAACCGTCACCACCATTATTTCCTTTACCGCAAATCACTAAAATTTTCGGCTTTAAAAGATACTCGTTTTCTAGGTTAGACTTTAATAAATAGGTTTGTTGTATATGTTGAAAAGTAACCTCACCTGCACTTTTCATTAATGAATACATTTCAATTTTTTGCTTTTTTGCAACTTTTTCTTCATTGTTCAACACTTGCTTCGCGGAAAAAGCCGCTTGTGGTAAACTTGCTGCTAAGATTTTTACATTCATTATTTTTATCCAACTTTCGGTTAATTTTCCTGCGACAACAATGTAACTATGACAACATCTACGATCAACTATCAAGAATTAGCCGAAAAAATCAAGCTTTGGGGTCAAGAATTAGGCTTTTCCCAGGTAGGTTTCAGCGATATTGACTTATCAAGCCATGAAAAAGCATTAACCCAGTGGTTAGAAAACAACTACCATGGTGAAATGGACTACATGAAAAAGCATGGTTTAATGCGAGCACGCGCTCAAGAGCTTGTTGAGGGCACAACACGAGTAATTAGTGTACGCATGGACTATTTACCTACCGATGCTAAATTTGCTCGTACCCTTAAAAAGAAAGATCATGCCTATATTAGCCGTTATGCTTTAGGCCGAGACTATCACAAATTAATCCGTAAACGGCTCAAACAACTTGGTGATAAAATTAGTGAATATTGTGAAACGTTTAATTTTCGTCCATTCGTTGACTCTGCCCCTATTTTAGAAAGGCCGTTAGCAGAAAAAGCCGGGTTAGGCTGGGTAGGCAAGCACTCACTCTTGATCAACAAAAATGCGGGTTCATGGTTTTTTCTTGGCGAACTTTTAGTTGATATCCCCTTACCGACCAGTGATAAAACAGCTAATGAATGTGGTAGTTGCGTCTCTTGTATTAAAATTTGTCCAACACAGGCGATAGTGGCCCCTTACGTCGTTGATGCCCGTCGTTGTATCTCTTATTTAACCATTGAATTACGGGATGCGATCCCTGAAGAATTTAGACCCCTAATTGGTAATAGAATTTACGGTTGTGATGATTGTCAGCTTATTTGTCCATGGAATAAATTTGCGAACTTGACAGATGAAGGTGATTTTTCGCCACGTCAAAGCCTTGATAATATTGAATTGCTGACTGTCTTTAGCTGGGATGAACAAACGTTTCTCAGTAAAACCGAAGGCTCACCGATCCGCCGTATTGGTTTTAATAGCTGGCAACGAAATATTGCCGTTGCACTGGGTAATGCTCCGTATAACGAAGCAAATATTCAAGCACTACAGCATAATTTAGTTAGCGCGGAGTCTATGGTCGCAGAGCATATTACTTGGGCACTGAACCAACAAGAAAGTAAGCGTATAGCAATAGAACAGCAAAATAACACACACGTAAAAAATCAACGGTTAACTGAACGATTGATTCGCAGTGTTGAAAAAGGTTTGCCTAGAGATGCTTAGCCGGCTCAGCGCTTTTCCACTTTATTTTTAGCTTCTCAATAGCGTCTAAACCACTGCCATTAACTTTTGCAGACAAGAGCAATTCAATCGCTTCATCACCCAACTTTTCATGGCCAGCGTCAAATTCATTACTTTGCTTTATCATGATTAATATCTTTAATAGGCTCATGGTAAGTTTTACATTGTTAGGCGTTAATCTCAGTGCTTGTTCAATCGCGTCAAGTGCTGGCTGCATACGTTTTTTCTCAAAATGTTCCACCGCCATACTGTTCAACTGTTTTGGGGTAAAATTAATTTCAGCACGTTCAATACTTTCTTGTTCGATATATTTATTGATCACTTGGCTCGTCAGTGAATCGCCAGAAATTTGGTTACGAATTGCATCTAACATTTTTACCGCTTCTTCACGCATACCCAGCTCATGAAATACTTTTACTTTGTCGAGGTTGTCTTCAATTTGTGGAGACGCTTTCAAATTAACATGGTTTTCAATGAGCTTAGTCGCTTTATCTGAGTGTTCACGAACGTTATATAAACGTGCCTTTACTACCAGTAACTGCTGTTTAAACTCATTTGCATTGTCGTAGTCATTTTCGAGTTGTTCAATGTATTTGTCAGTTTGTTGCAACACTCTAGTAGAGCGTTCGTCGGTAATAGCCGACGCTAAATCAATACCCGCACGAATCACATTTAAAATGAGCTCAGGGGAGTCATGAATAGAGTTTTTTGCTTGTTGAGCAATATTACGCGTCGCAATATATTGCCCTTCGTGATCATGATTAAGGCGTGCTAAATCCCATGCTTTTTTATTACGTTCAATATTTCTTGGTGACAATGCCGTCGCTTTTTTAATTTCGTCGTAGGCTAAGCTATATTGTTCACGTTCAATATAATATTGGGCGAGCAAATCATGAACGCCAAAGCGTGTTTCTGGTTTCTTTGTTAGTGTGTCAAGTAGGTCATTAATTTCTTCAATGCGCCCTTGCTTGAGTAAGGATCTGACATAGCCCAAATATACCCACGCATATTTATAGGTTTTCATCAATTCTTGAAAAAAAGATTCTGCGGTTTTAAACTCCTGCAAACTCAAATATGCTTCACCTTTCATACGAAGTATATTGGGATGATATTTTTTCAAACTTTCATCAAGCAAATGTCGTTCGGCAAAGTAAATCACGTTAGAAAAGTTCTTCGTATCCGTAGCACGGTACATATTAAAGAGTTGTTTTTTAGTTTGCAGTGTATGTATCAGGCGTTCTTGAACCTTTTTAGCAGCTAACGGTTTTACCCAAAAATCATCAGGCTGTAATTCGACAATTGAATTAACCAGCGTTTCACTGGTTTCTGCACTCAAGAATATCAATACGGTGGTTTTATTAACGTACCCTTTAAACTTTAACTCTTCGAGTAAATGAAAGCCGTCTTTATCACTTTTTACATTGAACGAACAAATAATCACATGGAAGTGAGTGCTTTCACAAAGCCTTAAACCGTAATAAGCAGTTTCAGCACACTTTACGTGCTGAATACCTAGGTCATATAAAGCACATTTTAAGGTGTCATGAACCAATAAGTTATCATCTATTAATAAGACTTTAAGTTGAGAAAAATCATCTAGCTCATTTTTTTCTGTAATTTCCATTTAACATTTACCTTTAGAGCATTTTTCTTGCGCAGCAACTCGCCTGTGTTCACACGTCTTAATCACGTTATTTTTCTCGTGATTTTCATAGCTTTTCCATGCCAAAATTTCATTAATATGTCGAAAACAGCCAAGGCAAACATCATCGGTATTCAAACAACAGTTTCTCGTACAAGGACTGGCTACGTTAGTGTTTTTATCTGCTTCAAAAGTCACTTTATATTGCCTCAGCAAACTGACTTAACAGCCGTTTCTGATGATTCAATTGTCCGAACAACACCATAACCTGCTGATGTTCATGTGTTTTATCTTGATTAAGTTCAAGCAGTAATGGTTTACACGCATCAAGCAAACTTTGAGCGGCTAATATCGCACTTGTTTTCATTAAATTATGGATCAAGCTTATACCTAATGGATAATTTTGCTCATCAAGGGCTGACGATAATTGTCTGACCACATCATCAATATCAGCAATGTAATCATCAAGCATCACGATTGCCAGTTCTGCAGAACCTTGGATTTTTGCATATTTTTCTAAATTAAGCGGCTCTGACTGATTAGTCTTCGATGCGGGAGTTAAATCTAACGCCGAGTGTACTTGGTCAATTTTTTTACTGGTTTGTCGCTTTTGAGCATCAATATTTCTACGCTTTTGGCTGTCGTTATTTTGCTTTTCTAATGGTGCATTAGAAATTACTTGAGTTTGCTTGGCCTTTAACCAAGGCTGTAAAAGTGTCACTAAAGCGTCAATATCATCAAGTGCGGGTACAACAGAGACACGCCACTTATCTGCTAATGATGGAATATTTTTTGTTGAAAAGCTATTTTTACTAAAAGTAAATATATCGCGGCGAACGCCTTTACCTGCAGCCATTGCAATAAAAGGTGATTGCTCAAACTCAGTAAATAATAATAAATATCGCCCAGAACTCCAAAATTTAGACATAGCCTTAGCTTGAGAAACGATTTTCACTTGTAATCCTAACCACTGTAAAATACGTATTAACGTTAGATGTTTAGTAGGAGCTTCTACAGCAAAAAGTACCTCAACCTGTGTCACTAAATACTGATGTTTGATAAACGTACTCGCATTAAGTTTACGATTACTCGCTTTTTCTGCCGTTAAAAAATCATAGATACTTTCTTGTAATGCCGATATTTGTAGTGGGTTAGCTACTTGTTCAAACAAGCCATGCCGTTCTAAAGGAGCATTTAAAGAGGGTTGTATAACGAAGAGTTTTGGCTGAATATTTGTTGCTAAACCCGATATATGTAGCTCGATTTTTTCAAACCACTTTATATAAAGATCGCTACCTAAAATAACCAGATCAACGTTGTTACTCATCAGCTTTGTTGTGCTTAAACGCGGAAAAATTAACGCGGGTTTTGATAAGTTTTCGATTAAACCATTAGCTGAAGCAAGCGCTTTATCGATAATGCCACAAATGTTGTTGTCACTTGAGAGTAATAAAACATTCGCTTGCTGCAAATCAATTTTATTTACTGATATTTCTTGAGCAATATCAGCAAAAGCAATCGGTAACGTAAATGAGAATTGGTAACCGTTTTCTTGTAATTGAACATTTTTGTCTGTGACATTTAAAGCATCAAAAAGTAGGTTCAAGTAAGTAAGGGTATCATTTGCTGTTATTTTTGCAGACTCCGAACTTTCAACCAATAATAGACGCTCTATTTCCTCAGGTACTTTTGCTATTGCCTTTGGGGTTGTGACAGAAAAATCAAAACGCACCATTTGCTGACCTTCATTTTTATCAATGACACGGGTACATATTTGTAAGGTAGCTTTAAATAAGTCAACAAGCAGTAATCGACAAATGCCATTTAAAAGTCGGTGGAATAAACGTATATCCAATTTCGCGTGCGTTAATAATTGTTCGTCCTGCTGATAGTAAATGTTATTACGCTGAAAGTGTGCATCGCTAATAATATTAAGTAGTGCCGCATCTATTTCGTTGTACAAGGCGACATCGCTCAATGTCATCGGTTGTAAAGCAGACGAAAACTGACTTCGAATTTCATTTTGTCGACACCAATCAAAGATGCGCGATAATTGTCGGTAAACCTGAAGTGAGGTAACGCCAGAGCCAATGGATACACTCTGGCTTTGCAACATAGTACGTACCACCATATTACTTAACTTTTCGTTATCGGTGTTATGTTTAGAGATTAACTGCAAACTTTCGTTATCACTGGCCTGTTCTAATTTCTTTATAAAACTTTTCAGATTTTTAATTTCTTCAACTTGTTGACTACTATTTTTATTAGCGATTTGTTGTTCTACAAGTTGTTGCTGAAATTCTTTTTCGCTATATATAGGATTGATCATTGTTTCTAGGGCTATTTGCATTTGTTCTGCAATTTGTTTATTTTCCATAGAATTCAAACAATCGGGGGTAAGTTTTTCATCTCCATTGTTAACCCTACTTTCAATAAATGTCATAAATAGCAGTACACTTTCTTGGCCATATTTTTTTATTTTTTTCTTGGTACTGAATATCATATTCACTAAAAATAAAAAAAGTAGCGCGATAAAACCAAGTATCACTAGCTGTAAATGTTGGTTGCTTAGAAAGATTCTTTGTTGGCTTAATAAGGTTGTTACCTTGGCAGGAAGCCAATCGATTAATAGCAACTTATTATTTAGTGAAAGAGACTGTTCGACTGAAAAGTCCAACACTAATTGCTGCAATTGTTGCTGCTGTTGTTTTATAAATTCGACATATAAACGCGATAACCGTAAATGGCTACGCCACTTTGCCACAGTATTCTGTTGTAAAAATAACAACTGTTCTAACGTTATTAATTGTTTTGTTAATAACGAAGTATTTTTACTGACCACATTTCCTGTCGGTAAATAAATAGTTAAAGCTTGCCTTAGCTCAGTACTTACATCGTCAAAATCAAGAATAGAATACTGAAGGTTTAATTGTTGAAAGGCTAACAATGCACGGATAATTGTTTGCTGTAATTGTTGTAATTGACTCAGTTCCGTTATTTGCGTTGCGTAGGCTTTAGCCCTAGTGGCAGTTACGTTGTCAGTAAATTTATCTGAATTAATCTGCTGAAGTAATAGGCTTTTTTGTCGCTGCTTTTGTTTAATATCAGCCGCTATCTGATCATTAATAAGCTGTAGTTGAATAATCGTATTTTGTTTTAGCTGATGGTTTCTATCATGATTTTCAGTCAATTTATCAACAACGCCAGCAAACTCTTTATGCCCTATATACATTAAATCTAGCTGAGATTTATTATTGTTTATCAATAATGAAATATTATTAATTTTTTGTTGGGCCTGTGCGTAGTCATACTTTAACTTATCGGCATGTGTACGTTGAGCTAAATTTTCTAGCGCCAAGTAAGTAAGTAATACTTGCTGTTGCTGTTGGTTTTGTTTCGTTAAAGAAGGCAGATCTTTCTCTGCTAATGTGGTAACTTGATTGTCGCGAAAGACTAAAAGTGCGGTTATCGCGGAGAATAAAAAAAAGGAAAGTAAAGCAATCCTAAAAAATCGTCCTGATAATTGCTGCGAAAAGTAACGAGAAGCGTCCATATTGTTCTATACCTTCAACGGTAAATTTAGAGAAAAATACAGTGTAGGGAATTATCACTAAGAATCAACGATTTTTAATGACTATCAACGCTTTCATTTTATAAAAACTTAACTTCTTTTGGTGACCCAGGCCCATTCCATTTCACAAACAATAGGCTGTTTTTGTGATTCATCGGTAATTTCTACACTGACCATTAAGCTACCCTTGTCGGCACTTTCTATCTGTTCAATGTCAGCTTCACTTAACACAGCCACCGCAGATAAACTTCCCTGCATTCGCCTTTCAAAGTTAATTGTCATGCTCTTTAGTAAAGGCACGCAACGATCAGGTACATTCATACCAAAAACAATACCCGTTGCTGATTCTGCCAATAATGCAGCAGCAATGGCGTGAATACCGCCAATATGATTTTGTACTTTCTTTTTATTTTCTAAAAACAATACCGCTTTCGTGTGCGAAACTGAAATAAGCTTTATCGATGAAGTACCAGCAAACTTTACCGTAGTACAAAAAATTTTAGTCAGTAAAAAAGAGCGTGTAAAACGCGGCATTTTATTAACTTTACTAATGATTTTTCCGAATTTATTCGCCATAAGTTATTCACATTCTGTGGATTTAAAAGTAGTGTCGCGCAAACTGGTCAGACCTGCAAGCTTTATTACTACGCTAAAAACTAAGTATTAACTACAAGATTAGAAAACAAAAAAGCGCCGTTAGCGCTTTATTTACATAGAGTTTCACAGCACTTTATAGTTTAAAAAAGTGCTCTTTATACACTTTCATTTCAGCAATTGACTCTAAAATATCATCAAGGGCTAAATGAGCACCCGTTTTTACCACTTTATCTAATACTTCAGGTTTCCAGCGACGCGCTAATTCTTTAACGGTACTGACATCTAAATTTCGATAATGAAAGTAATCTTCAAAATCAGGCATGTACTTATTGATAAAGCGCCTGTCTTGTCCAATGCTATTGCCACACATTGGTGATTTTCCTTTTGGTACATATTGCTCAACAAATTTTATTGTTGCCTGAGTAGCATCGGCTAAAGTACTTAAACTTTCACGGCAACGCGCGGTTAAACCTGATTCACCATGGTGTTCTATACACCACTGACTCATATTATCTAAGACTTCATCACTTTGATGAATCGCAAAGACTGGCCCTTGCGCTAAAATGTTTAAATGGCTGTCGGTGATAATACTGGCAATCTCTAAAATCACATCTGTATCAGGCTCTAATCCTGTCATCTCTAAATCTAACCAAATTAAATTTGTGTCGCTACATGTCATACCGCTTCCTTAATAATGCCAACTGTTTACTGAGACCAATTTCATCCATTGATCGCCCACATATGCAGGGTTAAATACGCTAAGGCAGCGTTGTTTTAATCTTCAACGTCTCGGCAGAAATCAATTGCGCGCCTTGCTTTGATTTATTTTCCCTATACATAATAAAATCACAAACGTAATAAAACTGATATTACTATTACAAGTATATTAGATGAATTGTGATTTAGTCAGTATAATACGTACAATGTACTGTGATTAAAACTTTTTGTCGCATTAGCCTTTTTTTAAACAAGAGTGAAACTCCATAATTAACATGATAAAACCGCATGTCTAAGATAAAAAAACTGACTAAAGGTCAGACAAGACGCATTAAAGATAATCAAGCGAAAAAACTGCGTAATAAACCTGAACAAGTGCAATGGCAAGACACTGAACTAGGTGAACCTGAAAACGGTACAATTCTCAGCCGTTTTGGTCAGCATGCTGATGTTGAGGCGGAAAATGGCGATTGCATTCGCTGTAATATTCGCCGTGGTGTTAAGTCTTTAGTCTGTGGCGATAAAGTGCTATGGCGTAGAGGTAAAGAAACTCAGCATAGTATTTCAGGCGTAATAGAAGCTGTACATGAGCGTACGTCGGTATTAAGCCGCCCTGATGTTTATGACGGTGTAAAACCTATTGCTGCCAACATTAGCCAAATACTCATCGTTTCTTCCGTATTACCTGCCTTTAATCCAGATATTATCGACCGATATTTAGTGGCCGCAGAACAAACAGGTATTACACCGGTTATCTTACTCAATAAAACCGATTTACTTGATGAGGCCACCAAAGCAGACATTGAGAAGCACCTTGATATTTATCGTGATATTGGTTATCAAGTAATCTATGTCAGTAATGAATCTCAACACGGTATAGAAGAACTCAAAAAACAACTCAGTGAACATACCAGTATTTTTGTTGGCCAGTCGGGTGTTGGTAAGTCAACACTTACTAACACGCTAATGCCTGAACTAGGTTTAATGACCAAAATAGTTTCTGAAAATTCGGGATTAGGCCAACACACCACAACAGTTGCTCGTTTGTATCATTTTAAACAAGGTGGCGATTTAATTGATTCACCTGGTATTCGAGAGTTTGGCCTTTGGCATTTAACTCCCGCAGAAGTTTATGGTGGTTTTATTGAGTTTGCAGATTACTTAGGAGGTTGCCGATTTAGAGATTGTAAGCATCAGCAAGACCCCGGTTGTGCATTAATTGCCGCAGGAGAAGAAATGAAAATACACCCTAAACGTTTAGCGAGTTTTCAACGAATATTAGCCAGTTTAGGCGATAATAAATTAACCTCCCGTTTTAATGACTAAATTAATATAGATAATATAAAGGAAATTCAGTGCTTTTAAATAAATTAAAAATCACCCTTCAATACCTTATGCCTAAACATTTGATTTCTCGTTTAGCTGGAAAATTTGCTGCTGCAGAATGTGGCCGAGTAACAACGAAAGCCATTGAAGCATTCATTAAAAATTATGACATTAATATGTCTGAAGCCAAGCTTAAAAATGCAGAAGACTTTAAAACCTTCAACGATTTTTTTACGCGTGAACTTGAAGATGGTGCCCGCCCCATTGATAAAGATGAAACAACACTTTGCTACCCTGTTGACGGTGCCATTAGCCAACAAGGTGATATTGAAGACGGACGTTTAATTCAAGCTAAAGGCTTTGATTATTCATTAGAAACCTTACTCGGTGGCTCATATAACACCGCAAAGCCATTTCAAGGCGGTAAGTTTTCTTGTATCTATTTAGCACCGAAAGATTATCATCGTATTCATATGCCAATGGCGGCAACATTACGAGAAATGATTTTTGTGCCTGGTGATTTATTTTCTGTTAACCCATTAACGGCGAATAACGTGCCTAACTTGTTTTCTCGTAATGAACGTGTCGTTGCTATTTTTGATACAAAAGCAGGTCCAATGGCAATGGTACTGGTAGGTGCAACAATTGTTGCCAGCATAGAAACAACTTGGGCAGGCACGATTACCTCACCCAAAAAGAAAGGTATTTTTAGAGAAAGTTATCCTGCTGATGGCACTGACGCGATCACTTTTGAAAAAGGTGACGAGATGGGACGTTTCAAACTTGGCTCTACGGTAGTTTCGACCTTTGCGCCTAATATGATTGAGTTTAGTGTCGATGCTGGTGCTGGAACTGTTACGCGTTTAGGTGAGCATTACGCAAATATCGTTAACGCTGATTAGCCATGAAAATAATTGCTCATCGAGGCGCTAGTGGAGAATTTCCTGAAAATACACTATTGGCTTTTGAGCAAGCAATAAAACAGCAAGCCGATGGTATTGAGCTTGATGCTCAATACCATCGATCGTCAGGTCAGTTTGTTTTATTGCACGACGCCTTCGTCATCAATAACGCTGGGCAAGCTTTATCTTTTGAAGACTTTTCACTTGAAGCCCTTTTAGCTATCACACACAATAATCAAGCCACCACAACATTAGATAAAGCATTGGCAACGATTAACGGTCAGTGTTTAGTTAATATTGAATTAAAGGCAACGACTAGTGATAAAACACTCATAACAACGATTGTTGATGCATTAAAAAAACTGTTAAATGGCTTTATTGAGCGTAAGCAATTTACCTATTCACAATTAGTTATATCTGCTTTTAATCACCCGCTATTATTAAAAATCAAACGAGATATCCCGCAAGTAAGTACTGCTGCACTTATTGCACACTGCCCATTAACCTTTGATGAATTTAAACAGACATTGCAGGTAAAATCAGTAAACCCGTCTATACATTGCTTAAACCAAAACTTAGTCAATAGTATTCATCAGCAAGGCTTAGCTGTTTGGGTTTATACCGTAGACCGAGAACAAGACATACAACAATGTATGCAACTAGGCGTTGATGCTATTTTCACTAACTATCCAACTCGTACTAGGTTAATCGTTAACAAAAAACAAAAAAATAATAATTAAAAAACCTTTGTTATCAGCACTCTATTTCAAAAGATCATCAATAACTCGAAAAGTAGTTGCTCATTTTATCAACACAAGATACGATTACATTCGTATTTAACTCATAATTATTCACAGCATTAAGGAATTTCAATGGCTCGAGATAATACAAATATCAAGCCTACAGAAGCAGAGTTAACTTTGCTTAATGTTCTCTGGAAAGTTGGTCCAGCAACTGTTCGTCAGGTACATGACGTTGTTAGTAAAACTCAAAAAACGGGTTACACTACTGTTTTGAAAATTTTACAAATTATGCATGAAAAAACGTTGGTCATTCGTGACGAAAGTAATCGTGCGCATGTATACGCCCCCTCGAACAGTGAAACATTCACTCAGTCATCGTTATTAAAAGACTTGGCGACAAAAGCTTTTGGTGGTTCTACATCAAAGTTAGTTATGCGAGCTTTAGATGAGTCTACGAGTAAAGAAGAAATTGCCGATATTCGTCAATTACTCAACGAGCTAGAAAAATAATAGATAAAATAACCAGTATAGTCGTACGTTAAAATGTACATAAACACGGAAGGATAATGCCCGATAATTTAATGAGTAGTCCATTTTTATACAATTTATCGTTGACTCTTATCCATTTTATTTGGCAAGGGCTTTTTGTTGCGCTTGCCTTAAAGTTAGCATTAACATTTACGTCTTATAAAAAACCACAGTGGCGGTATGTATTTTCGTCACTGGCGATGGTTGCAAATCTATTACTGCCCTTCTTCACCTTCTACATCATTTCGCAGGCTGACTTTCAACAATTTAGCCCTTTGCTAAACAACAGCATATTATTAGCTGACATTATTAATGGTGATGCGCAAAGCACGGCGACTTGGTATGCAAATACTATTGAATATTTACCTTACTTATCATTAACATGGATAGTAATTAGTTTTGCTTTAGCGGTTAAACTATTTATTGAATTGTATAATGTTAATCAGCTTCCCAAAACAGGTACATCTCCAGCAGAACCTGAACTTGAAGCAAGGTTTCACCGATTAGTTCAGCAAGTAAAGTTAACATGTACACCACAAATTTTAATTTCACTAAAAAATGATGTACCTATGGCTATTGGTTGGATAAAGCCTGTAGTCCTTATTCCAGTATCTATGCTTTCAGGGCTAACACCAGCACAACTAGATATGCTTATTCTTCACGAACTAGCTCATATTCGTCGCCACGATTACTTAGTGAATTTTATACAAACCTTAGTTGAAATATTCTTGTTCTTCCATCCAGGTGTTCGTTGGGTTTCTAAGCAAATGCGTAATGAACGTGAGTATTGTAGTGATGATATCGCCGTTCAACATTGTGGCAACCCTGTTGCTTATGCGCATACTCTAGCGGATACAGCGTCGATATGTAACAGTCATCGACATCACTCTATTCCTGCAATGGCAATGGCAGCGTCTGGTGGCGATTTAAAACAGCGAGTGGTACGTTTAATTGATCAAAACCAGCATTGCTCAACGACGAATAATTCAGGAAAATGGTTAGCCTCTATTGCGGTTGTGCTTTCAATTATCGCTGTGGGCAGTAAGGAATTCATCCAAATTCCCACCTTAGATATAAGCACAGGTACTATTTCTTTATATCGTAATTCAGATGATAATTTCAACACCCATAGTGATGACAATACTAAAGTAACCTTACCCGCTTTAGCGCAACAATTATTACATCAAAAAAGTGACGGTATCCCCTTAGAAAACAAATTCCCCACAACGGTTTTATCGCCATTTATGCAGCGTATTTCCACGAATGATATGAGCGTATCAAAAATAAAACGAGCCGTTCCCAAAGCGTATGTAGAATTAGCCAACGACTTTAGAAATACGAGTGCTCAAGCTAACCTTAATGAAGTGAATACGTTAAGTCTTTCAGCTAAAGCAACAGAGAAAAAAATAACCGCTATTGAGGATGTGACGATTCAACCCGTGACCAATTTCACCGGAAATTTAGTTATTGAAGAAAATAAATCACCGCTTACTTCTACTCAGCAAACAGCGGATAAATCATTACCAGAATTAGTATTAACTGAAAGAGTAGTCACAAACAAATCAATCTCTGAATTAGCTTTTGAACGCACCGATTCAAGCAGAGATGGGGCAATATTAAAGAACCCATATGCCCAACAAGTCGCAAACTTAGCAAGAGCGCCTTCAATAGAAACTTCTCAATTAACGCTGCCAGCGAATATCAATTCAAAAACTGTAGAGCAGGTACTCTCATCAAAAAATGAGTCTCCTATTAACTTTATGCCTATTCGCTCACCAGCAAAACTACTGACGTCAACTTACCCAAAGTATCCATCGAACGCCAAACGTAAGGGTATTGAAACCGATATTGAAGTCACGTTCACAATAGATAAAAACGGCTATATTCGTGACATTCAATACGGTAGTGAAGGCAAAGTAAGCTATTTCCGTAACACTATTCGCGCATCATTAGAAAAATGGCGTTTCACACCTGCGAGTTATAACGAACAGCCGGTAGAAAGCACCATGTCTAAAATCTTTTCGTTTAGTCTTGCTCGATAACAAAGCTAAAACTATTCAAAGTGGTGAGGCCTTCTTTTCTCGGTAGCGCGACGTGACTTCATTTTCGCTTTTTGCTCTTCAGTTAATAATGCTATAAAGCGATGTTTTGTTTGTGCTTTAATCAACGCCATTTGTGCAAAACTATCTTGATACTGACTTTGTAAGTCAATAAAAGCTTGTTCGTTAAAGTCGTCTTCCATCATTAAAATTTCACTTTGTTGATGAAAATTTTGCAAGCTATCCTTTAACACTAAGCGACTTTCTTTTGCCTGTTGGTGAATAGCTTTTACTTGCTGTCGCTGTTCAGAAGTGAGATCTAAATACCTCATCATTTTTTTCAACTTATGCTGCATAAAACCTTCAGATTTTTGCATAGATTTAGTCGCATGCTTTTTATGTTTATGACCATGACCTTCATCATCATTCAAGGCAAAAGCGGAAGTGCTCGCTAATGACATCGTTAACACGGCACCGGCTAATAATACTGATAATTTATTTTTCATTGGGTAATCCTCATTGTTTATAGATACTATCAATTGAGTAAATGATTTTGCGGCTTAATGAGCTAAGTGGGCTAATTCATTAACTTAAGTGATATAACTATAAACTCTGCAATGCAAAGAAACGCAAGCCAGTGTAAATTTTATGTAAAGGCTCGAACAAAGTAAGTTTTCTACTAAGAGTTAAGTTAATATCAACACTAGCCAAATAAGCCTTCTAAGTATGATGATTCAAAATTATGAGTAAACAGAAAATATTGATCATAGATGACGACAAAGAACTCACTGAATTATTAGCGGAGTATTTATCATATGAAGGCTTTGAACTCGAGGCTTGTCATAATGGTGTTGCGGGTTTAGCACGTGCATTTGACGAATCGTTTTCTTTAATATTACTCGATGTCATGATGCCAAAACTTAATGGCTTTGAAGTATTAAAAGCCTTGGGGGGTCAGCATAAAACGCCTATTTTGATGTTAACGGCTAAAGGCGATAACGACGATAGAGTTTTAGGGTTAGAGCTTGGCGCTGATGATTATTTAGCAAAACCTTTTCAGCATCGTGAATTACTCGCGCGTATTAACGCAATTTTACGACGAATAAAAATAGTAAAAACCAGAGAAGGTAAAATTAACAATCAACTGATCAATGCCGTGAGATTAGATCACGCAACACGCCAAGTTTTCTGTCATCAACAATTAGTAGAATTAACTGGGACTGAATTTCAAATACTCGATTTATTGATGAATAATGCTAGTCAAATCGTCAATAAAAATGAAATATCAGAACAAATTCTAAAGCGAAAACTTAGTGCTTTTGACCGCAGTATCGACATGCATATCAGTAACATACGCCGCAAGTTGCTCGAATTTTCTCCAAGCGATAAATTAAAAACTATTCGTGGTGCTGGTTATATATTTCTTGCAGGAGAAAGCCTAGGGAATAATGAATAATGATCACTAAAATTAGACGTTCATTTTCATCTATTGGCTTCAAAATATTTTTATGGTTTTGGCTTTTCGCCTTAAGCTCTATTATAGCAACTCGATTCATCTCAGCACAATTAGCAGAAAACAGTATTATATTGCCTGCACATCCTAACGACCAAAAAAAATTAAACCGTCTCGCTAATCGTATTGAAAGCAAAAATATTACCGCCAGTGAACTTTTGCAATATCGACCTAAAATATCTCATGATGCCATTATTATTAAAGATATTGAAAGTGGTGAATTTACCACCGACAATAATCCATTTTTAAATAATTTAGTGAGCTACCTAGAAATAAATAGTTTTCCTGCAATTACCAGTATTCAATTCCCAAGATCTCGTATTACCGGCCCTAAAAATATTACCTTAGACAACAAGCCTGTAGCACTCTATTTAGTGGTTAAAGGTAAATCACGACACTTTAATTCTTTTATTATGCAGCTTCCAAATTGGTTAAAGTTAGCCATTCCTATTGCTGTTAGTTCATTACTCGCCTGGTTGTTAGCAAGAACATTAAGTAAGCCAATATTAGCAATAAGACGAGCGGCTACTGATATAGGTAACGGACAGCTCGATGCACGTATCAAGAATGCAGATAAAAGAAAAGATGAACTGGGTTCACTTGCGACCAGTTTCAATACTATGGCGGATAAATTATCACTTAACCTCACTGCTAATCAGCGTTTATTAGCTGATGTTTCCCATGAATTACGCTCCCCAATGACTCGCCTACAACTTGCCGTAGGCTTAGCGCAACAATCGATTAATAAGCCTGAACTTCAAAAAAAACATCTGGCCCGCTGCGAGTTAGAAGTCACGCGTTTAAATGAAATGATCAGTGATGTACTCTCGCTTTCTCGACTCGAAAATACCTTTCAAAAAATCAATTTGCAAACAGTTCACCTCGATGAATTGTTAACGGATATCTGTCAAGACTGCCAGTATATTGCTGATGAAAAACATATTTTAATTACCATGAATAATTTTTTATCACTGGACCTACTCGCTGATCAAAATTTATTAAGCAGTGCATTCAGTAACGTCATCATTAACGCCATAAAATATAGCCCAAAGAATAGCGAAGTGATTATTTCAATGCATCGCCTGATCAACAAACAACAAAACAGTATAAGTATTATTATCAGTGATAACGGTACCGGCGTACCTCAAAGCACCATAGAAAAGCTATTTCAGCCATTTTATCGTGTAGATGAAGCCCGAGATAGAAACAGTGGGGGTACAGGTTTAGGCTTAGCTATCGCACAACAAGCGGTATTGGCACACAACGGTAAGATAAGTGCTAAAAACAAAGACAGTGGTGGTTTATCGGTAAAAATCACCTTACCATTAACATAAATCACACATAATAAAAAAGTATAGCGTCAATCATCACCTTATCTGTACGCTTATTACAGGATTGAACAACATGACTTTAGCGCAAATCAGTACAGATGAATATTCCAAAGAAACAGCATTAATAACGCATTTATCCACCCGAATAAAAGCGTTTTGGCAACAAGGTGTTTTCTCATCCTTTAAAGGCGTTGATGACATTAGAATAAATTACACTGCCTTCATTAACACTCAATATCAAGAATGTCTTGTGTTGGTAACAGGCAGGTCAGAAAGTTACTTAAAATATCAAGAACTCGCCTTTGATTTACATCACCAAGGTTATAATCTCTTTATACTTGATCACCGTGGTCAAGGTTTATCAGAACGATTATTGAAAGATAAACACAAAGGATTTGTGAAAAAATTTGATGACTACGCTCATGACCTCAAACAATTCATCAGGGAGGTTGTAACGCAATATTGCACGAATAATTCAACTAAAAGTGCCACGCCACTCCCCCACTTATTAGCCCATTCAATGGGCGGTGCAATTGCGATTCGTATGATGCAATTATACCCAAACTCGATAAAGTCAGCTGTGCTATCGTCGCCAATGATTGCCGTTAACAATGGCAGTATTCCAAATTGGCTCGCTAAAGCTATTATTTACACCGCAGATAAGCTAAATTCATGGTTTAGTGATGAAGCTAATTACTTCATAGGACAAACAGGGTTTAGTAAAACACCTTTTACAGAAAATGAACTAAGTCATTCCGCGATCCGCTACCAAGTTTTTGTTGATGTTTATCAACAACACAAACAGATTCAATTGGGAGGTGTAACCGCGCATTGGCTTAAAGAAGCGATAATTGCCAATAAGCATATATTTGCGGATATACACAAGCTCGCTACCCCGATTATTGTGATGCAGTCAGGCAACGATACAATTGTTTCGAATACCGCACAAAATGCTTTCTGTCAGCAATTACACCATAAAGATTCAGCGCTTAACCCGCACAGCAAACCTTTTATATTTAAAGGAGCTTTTCATGAACTTATGTTTGAAAAAGACGAGTACCGCACACCGGCAATAAAAAACTCACTCGATTGGTTTAGAAAGCACTCGGCTTAATTTTCATGATTATTTTAGCCTTCAACAACTGAAGTAGGGTCATGATGAATGAAGACTTCGCAAGGTGAAAACTTCGCTTCTATTTCCTTCTCTATAGCTTCACCAATACTGTGAGCTGACAGTAAAGATAACCTGTCATCAAGCTCCAAATGAAATTGAATAAAGCGATGTGGCCCAGATTGTCGCGTTCTTAAGTCATGAACACCTAATGTCGAATCATGAGACAACACAATTGCGGTTATTTGAGTAAGTTCATCTTCACTCAATTCGTGATCCATCAAGTTATGGACACTTAGATAGATAATTTTTAAAGCGCCACTTAATAACAACAAACCCACAGCACAAGTGAATGCGCCATCAGCATATTGAGAATAACCACTGCTTAAAATTAAAGCGGCAAGTACGCCAAGATTGAGCAATAAGTCAGACTGATAATGTAAAGCATCGGCACTGATTGCAACTGAGCGTGTTTTTTTAATCACAAAACGCTGCAACAAAACTAACAAAAGGGTCATCACTATAGCGATAATTGTAACGATAATGCCGATTTCTGTTTTAACAACCAGCTTCGGGTTAATAATACGGTCAAAGCCATGAAATACCAGTAATAATGCAGAACCTGTAACAAAAGCCGCCTGTACTAACCCAGCCAAGCTCTCAGCTTTACCGTGACCAAATTTGTGTTTTTCGTCGGCGGGTGCCAACGCATAATGAATGATCACAACATTCATGAGTGAAGCAAATAAATCGAGCATTGAATCTGTTGCAGAAGCCAACATAGAACTCGCATCAGTTGCCATCCAAGCATAAAGCTTCAATACAACGAGTAATAAGGCTGTAGCTGTCGCTGCAAAAGCAGCAATTTTCACCCAGTAACTGTAGTCATCATTTTTTGCTAAAGCTTCACTCATATTCTTTACTTTTCCAATGTCACTCGTGAGGGTGTAAGTTGTACAATATATTAATTCGTTTGGTATAATAGCTTATCATCTTTGAATTCAAGTATTATTTATATGTTAGACGTTGTTTTATTTCAGCCACAAATCCCACCAAATACCGGTAATATTATCCGCCTCTGCGCGAATACTGGCTTTAGGCTACACCTAATAGAACCCTTTGGCTTTGATCTAGACGATAAAAAACTACGTCGAGCGGGTTTAGATTACCATGAGTTTGCCGCAATCAAGCGCCATAAAAATTACGAAGCTTTTATTGAAAATGAACAACCTAGCCGTGTACTAGCAATCACAACCAAAGCGACAAACTACTATGGAGATGTATCCTTTGAACAAGGTGACTATTTACTTTTTGGTTCAGAGACAAGTGGTTTGCCAGAAGAAGTAAGACAACAAATACCGGATAAAAACAAAATTCGTATTCCTATGGTAAAAGATAGCCGTAGCATGAATTTATCTAACGCAACGGCTGTTATTATTTTTGAAGCATGGCGACAAATGGGATTTGAAGGCTCAGTTTAGTGAACAGTAAGTTAACTTAAAAAGAGCTTCATTTGCAGTGTGTTAAGTTATTCGACAGTACGATCTCGGGAGAGTAAATCAGCGGCCGCTAACCTTGCTGATTTTCCACAATAGAGTACTTGATACACTTGTTCAACAATAGGCATTTCTACGCCCATGCGTTGCGCTAACATGTAAACTTCTTTGGTATTGCGGTAGCCTTCAACAACTTGACCAATATCAGCCATCGCTTTTTCAACATCAACACCACTGCCTAACGCTAAGCCAAACCGACGATTGCGTGATTGATTATCAGTACAAGTAAGCACTAAATCACCTAAACCGGCCATTCCCATAAAAGTACTGGGCTCTGCATTTAGTGCACAACCTAAACGGGTCATTTCAACTAAACCGCGGGTAATTAATGCCGTTCGAGCATTGGCACCAAAGCCAATACCGTCGGCCATACCTGCACCAATAGCAATAACATTTTTTACAGCACCACCGAGTTGTACACCAATAAAATCTTTATTTGCGTACACCCTAAAAGTCTTTTCGCAATGGAGTAAGTCAGAAATTTCAGTGACAAAGTCATCGTCGGTCGACGATAACGAAATAGCGGTTGGTAAACCTGCAGCCATCTCTTTTGCAAACGTGGGACCCGATAATACCGCTAATGAAATATCATCACCCAAAATATCACGTGCAACATCTTGGAGTAATCGACCTGTTTTATGATCTAAGCCTTTAGTGGCCCAAGCTATTTTAGCCTTAGGTAATAAAAATGGCTTGATCTGACTAAGCATTTCGCCAAAAGCGTGGCTAGGTACAACAACCAGAATGTTTTCACTCGCTTTAACCGCACTGGCAAGATCGTCTGTTGTTATGAGTGATGGTGGAAATTGGCAACCGGGTAAATATTTTTCATTCGAGTGAGTCGCTTGCATCTGGGCAATATGCTGAGGATCTCGTCCCCACAATACAGTTTTGTGACCATTTCTAGCAAGACAAATAGCAAGGGCAGAGCCATAAGACCCTGCCCCCAAAACTGTGATCTTTGCCGTTAATTCCGACATATCATCAATTCCATTTTATGGTGACTAATAACCGATTTGCATAAAAGCAAAAGGGGACTAGTGAGTTTCAGCGCTCGCAGGTGCTTGCTCAGCATTTGCTTGAGCGGCACGTTGCTGAACGTATGAAGCAAATAATGCTTCAAAATTCACTGGCGCTAAATTAATTTGTGGAAATGAACCACGGCTAACTAAGTTGGCAACTGACTCGCGTGCATATGGAAATAAAGTCGTTGGACAGAAAGCACCAATAGTATGTGCAAGTTGCGCTTCAGGTAAATTACCTATAGAAAAAATACCGGCTTGCTGAACTTCAGCTAAAAAGGCAGTTTGCCCTTCAACGGTAGCAGTAACCGTCACAGAAAGTACAACTTCATAAGTATCTTCCGCTAATTTATTTGATTTAGTATCTAAATCTAATTGAATTTCAGGTTTCCAATCTTTTTGGAATATAGCGGGAGAGTTAGGTGTTTCAAAAGAAATATCTTTTGTATAAATACGTTGAATAGCAAATTGTGGTGCTGCTTTATCAGTAGCCGCTTGTGCTACATCCGTGTTGTTGTTTTCATCAGACATGTTCTGTTTCCTATTGTAATTGCTATTATTATTTAATGATGACTTTTAATCTTTTGCTAAAAGTTCATCTAATTTATTTGCGGCATGTAGTGCGAAGAGTTCATCGCAACCACCGACATGCACATCACCAATAAAGATTTGCGGAACGGTAACACCGCCACTACGTTTGATCATCTCATTACGTAATTCTGTATTATTGTCGATCTTAATCTCATTAAAACTTATTTGCTTTTCATCGAATAAAGCTTTTGCTCGCACACAATAAAAACAAGTCACTTTAGTGTAAATATCAACAGTCATATCAAACCTTTATAAGTTATTAATCGTTATTTTTTAACGAGCGGTAAACCTGCATTTACCCAAGAATTCATACCACCTTTTAACAAGCTAACTTTAGTAAAGCCCGCTTTAAGTAATTGGTTAGCTACAGGTGTAGCTGTAATTCCTGCGGTACATACAACTATGATGGGTTTATCTTTATAGTTTTCAAGGGTAGCAAAATCATTATTTGTTACTTTCTCTTTAACTAAGTTTTTTGAATCGATAATACGACTCGCTTTAAATTCTTTTTCCGTACGAATATCTACAACAACACCTTCTTCACGATTTACTAAAAAAGTAAGCTCCTGTGTAGATATTTGCTTAATAGGTGACATTTGAATACGAATAGTCGTAATAATAATCAGCACGACAATCGCTGCCCAAGCTGCACTTAACACTGGATGATTACCAGCAAAAATAATTAATTGATCCATAAAAATAATAAATATTGGTTGAATAAAAAGTTGTCGATAGTATACAGAATTACCGAGCAAACCCAAAAAGAACTTTACCTGATGAGCGATTAAATCAATCAAAGTATAATTTTTGTTGGTACAACTGACGGATAACAAATAAAAGCACACAATTGCGTTGAATTATTTTGTCTAATAGCACACAAGCAATTCTTTATTTTGCTTGGTATACTGGCGAATAATTAGCTAATTTCACCTTTATGGAAACGACAATGCCAAATAAAAAACCTACCGTATTACTGATTTTAGATGGTTGGGGATACCGAGAGTCAACAGACTCTAACGCTATTTTTCATGCAAAAACGCCGGTACTAGACGATTTAAATGCGCGATATCCACATATGTTAATTGGAACATCGGGTATGGCAGTAGGTTTACCTGACGGGCAAATGGGTAACTCAGAAGTTGGTCACGTTAATTTAGGTGCTGGACGTATTGTTTACCAAGACTTCACTCGTATTACCAAATCGATAAAAGATAAAGAATTTAACAGCAACAAAGCACTCAATGATGCGGTTACGCATGCAATAGTGAATGATAAAGCAATACATGTATTTGGTTTATTATCGCCTGGCGGTGTTCATAGTCACGAAGATCATATTCTATCTATGCTAGAGCTCGCGAAAGAAAAAGGCGCAAGTAAAATCTATTTACACGCTTTTTTAGATGGTCGCGATACACCACCACGTAGTGCAGAAGCATCATTAATCAAAGCACAAGAAAAATTCAAGCAACTTGGCTGTGGACAAATAGCGTCGGTTATTGGCCGTTATTATGCGATGGACCGTGACCAACGTTGGGATCGTGTCGAGTTAGCCTACAACTTAATGGTCAGTGGTGAAGCAAAACATCAATATTCAAGCGCAACTGACGCCTTAACAGCGGCTTATGCTCGTGATGAAAATGACGAATTTGTTGCGGCGTCTGCTATTTTAGATAATAACGGCAATGCAATTGAAATTAATGATGGTGACTCATTAATTTTTATGAATTTTAGAGCCGACCGTGCTCGTCAATTTACCCGTTGCTTCACTGAAAAAGACTTTGCTGGTTTTAAACGTAAGAAATGTCCTGCTATTGCTGACTTTGTCATGCTCACCGAATATGCCGGCGACATAAAAGCCAATATCGCTTTCCCTAAAGTGGCACTTGAGAACGTACTAGGTGAATGGCTAGAGAAAAATAACAAGACGCAATTACGTATTTCAGAAACCGAAAAATATGCGCACGTTACGTTCTTTTTCAGTGGCGGTAAAGAAAGTGAGTTTGTTGGCGAACAGCGCATATTAGTGCCTTCCCCGCAAGTAGCTACCTACGATTTACAACCAGAAATGAATTCAGCCTTATTAACAGATAAATTAGTAGCGGCGATTGAAAGCGGCGAACATGACTTTATCGTGTGTAATTATCCCAATGGAGATATGGTGGGTCATACAGGAAAATTTGATGCTGCTGTAGCGGCTTGTGAAGCAGTTGATGCTAGCGTAGGTCGTGTTGTAGCCGCTCTAGAAAAAGTGGGTGGAGAGTGCTTAATTACCGCCGACCATGGCAATGCTGAACAAATGCTTGATAACAATTCAGGCCAAGCACACACCGCACATACCTGTGAACCCGTGCCATTAATTTATATTGGCCGACCTGCCCAACCTGCAAAAAATGGTGCATTAAGTGATATCGCACCCACTATATTGCAATTGATGGACATAGAACAACCTGAGCAAATGACAGGCCATTCCTTGATGAAGTTTGTTTAAGATTATTAACGTGAAAATCACCGTGAAAAAAATACTTTTATTTGCATCAATAGTTAGCCTTAGCGGCATGTTGATGTCGGTGAGCATTGCCCAACAATCATCAGGTAACGAGAACGACCAGAAAAAAACCAATCAAGCGCTGTCTAAAGTTCAACAACAAATATCCGATCAACAAAAATCGATCAAACAAACGAGCAATGAACGCTCGGCATTAGAAAAGCAATTACGCAATGACGACATTTCTATCGCTAAAATTGTAAAGGCGATGATTAAAACTAATACTGATTTTGAAGATACGCAGCTAACATTAAAAAATCTTGCACAAGAAAAAGTATCACTCACTCACAAAAAAAAACAGCAAGAAACAGTGTTAGCACAGCAGTTAAGAGCGGCTTATACGTCGGGAAATCACGACTATCTTAAGTTATTACTCAATCAAAAGAGTCCGGCTAGCGTTGAGCGAACCGTTACTTACTATAAGTATTTGAACGATGCGCGCATCAAAGAAATAGACCAATTTCAAATCGTATTAAGTGACTTACTCGCCGTAACGACACAACACCAAGAACAAGCTAAAAGATTAAATCTTCTAAAACAACAACAAACTGAGCAAAAGGTCGCTTTTCAAGGGAGTAAACAAGAGCGAAAAAACACCCTTCGCGCAATAAATAAAGAACTCCTTAACAGTAAGCAACTATTAGCCAAGCTAGTGGCTGAAGAAGAAAACTTAGTGGTTGCATTGCAACGTATCGCAACATTATCGCAGCAAAGTGCCGAACTGGTTGGCCTTAAAAAATTAAAAAGAAAACTTTCATGGCCGATCAAAGGTAAAATTAGTCACAGTTTTGGCTCTCGTAAACAAGGCTATTTAAAGTGGAAAGGCATTCTATTAGCCGCTCCTGTTGGCAAGCAAGTTAAAGCCATTCATAACGGCACAGTATTATTTTCTGATTGGTTAAAAGGTTATGGTTTAGTCACAGTATTAGACCACGGCGCAGGCTACATGAGCTTATATGGCCATAACCAAGCGTTATTGAAATCAGTAGGTGACCGCGTTGAAACAGGTG
Organism: Colwellia sp. Bg11-12; assembly: GCF_014076955.1. Taxonomy (NCBI): domain Bacteria; kingdom Pseudomonadati; phylum Pseudomonadota; class Gammaproteobacteria; order Alteromonadales; family Colwelliaceae; genus Colwellia; species Colwellia sp. Bg11-12. The sequence goes on along the minus strand of NZ_JACGUZ010000078.1, from coordinate 158,589 downwards.
AACCGATAGCACTTGTTGGGCAAAGTGGTGGGCAAAGTCAATCAGGCTTATATTTTGAAATTCGCAGAGATGGTCAAGCGGTCAATCCTAAAGCTTGGTTTAAATAAGCGAAAACAAATGATCACTTCTGCTCGATTTTAACTTTTTCTCCTGATAATCTGAGTCAACTTCAATTCCTTTTTAAAATTAAGAGTTCTTTTGCGTTTATTTCCCCTATTACTTATTTTACTCACGTTGTTGAGCATCGCTCCGTTAACTGTCGCTAAAAACGCTCAAGTTGCGATTATTATCGATGATATTGGTTACCGAAAAAGTGATGCTGCCGCGCTAACGTTACCAGGAGCAATAACCTTTGCTATTCTTCCTCATACCCCGTTTGGAAAAATCTTAGCGGCACAAGCATATAACAAGAACAACGAAATTATTTTACACATTCCAATGGAAGCAGAAAATGGTAAAGCATTAGGTCCTGGCGCATTAACGGTACTTATGGATGAAAAATCTATTCGCCGTGAACTTACACGAGCATTTGCTGAGATCCCCTTTGCTATCGGCATTAATAACCATATGGGTAGCAAACTTACTAAACTTTATAGTCCAATGATGTGGACGATGCGTTTTTTAAAAGAACGAGATTTAATTTTTGTCGACAGCGTAACAACGAACAGAACGAAAGCAGAGCGTATTGCACTACAAATAGGCGTGCCTACAACACATCGACAAATATTTTTAGATAACGAATTAAGCAGTGACTATATTGATCAACAATTTATGCAACTCATTGACCATGCTCAACGATATCAGTCGGTTGTCGCTATTGCTCATCCTCACCCTGAAACCATCGTTGCACTCAATCGTTTACTTCCCTTGCTAACAGAGCTCGATATTGACCTAGTCTCAATTTCAACATTAATTGGTAAGCCCCAAAATATTCACGAACCTGCCGTAATAAGTGAAGATTAACAGAGAGCTAAAGTTAATTAGCCTTAAGGTAATCAATGTTATGTTCTTGTAATAAAGCTAATAAATATTTAACGGGAATAGCGTAAGTAATACCGCTGGGCTTACTAATAACAGCCTCTTTCGATTCCTGTACAAAAACCTTATTAATAATGCCAATAACGTCCCCTGTGCTTACATCATACAGAGCACTCCCACTATTTCCTGGGTATGCTGTGGCATCAAGTTGATAAACCAAATATGGGTTTCTCAGCATTTTCAGCATCTTAATACTAATTTGTTGTGCGTTATCAACGGGTATAATGGTTGGTGTAATACTGGCAATAATGCCACGATGAGATACAGGATATAACCCTAACACCGCGCCAATAGGAAACCCCGTAAAAGCGACATAGCTGCCTTCTCGGCGAAACCCTTTATCTGCGAGTTGCATCGCGGGCAGTGGCCCACCATGAATTTTCAAGATAGCTATATCATGAAGCTGAGAGCTTGCGACAATATCAGCCGTACGTACTTTGGCATTTTTCCCTGAGCCAGTAAAAATTGCCATTTGTTGTAAAATACTTTCATCGAGATCTTCTGGCAAAACATGATGATTAGTTACGACATATTGTCCATTACCAATAACAAAACCACTACCGTTTAAGCTATTTTTCTGCCGACCAGATGGAGTGTGAACTCCTATACCCACGACGGCGGGCTTTATTTTTTCAATAGTATCGGCCAAATCAGCTATAGCTAAGTTGGTATATAAAATTAAGTAAGCACTCAAAACCATTTTTATATAACGCATTGCAACACTCCGTTCATTATTAAATTACCTGCTAATAAGTTTACTGCGTTTTCCTCGCAAAAACAGTTATCTTTGCTCATAATTAAAATAATTAGAACAATATGTTATATCCCTGCGTGTCTTAATCACTCATTAAAGGTCGTTTAAAAATATGACAAAAAAAACAGTCGTTCCTATCTTTGCAGGAGGCGGTACACGCTTACCCGCACATGTTGGAATTTTACATGCGTTACAAGCGTTTGATATCGACTTTAATCACTTAGTAGGGGTTTCAGGAGGCAGTATTGTTAGCAGTTTATTTGCTGCTGGCCTAAGCCCTGCTGAGATTAAGGATATAGCCTTAAATACGAACTATAACCAGTTTAGAGAGTTTTCATTATTGAAATTAATTCGTAATGGTGGCTTAAGCTCGGGCGACCGCTTTGAGCAATGGATGGATAAATTACTGGGTGGAAAAACATTTGCCGAGCTTGATTATAATCTACATATTGTTGCCACCGATGTAGCTAAAGGTACACCAGTTATTTTTAACAAAGAACTAACGCCTGATGTAAAAGTATCACTCGCGGTAAGATTCTCAATGTCCATTCCCTTAATATTTAGTTTCAAGACCTTTGGCGAACATGTCATGGTTGACGGTAGTATTTTATCTGAAGATGCACTTCATCGTGATTGGGCAAAAGACGGCACACCGGTATTATGTTTTCGCCTTAAGGGTGAGCATGAAAATAACGAAGTTAATATCAAAGGTTTTTTCCCCATTTATAAATACGTGACTCTCCTTATTCGTACTTTTATGACCACTATTTCACGTGAATATATTAATGATGCTTTCTGGCACAATACCGTTGTAGTGAACATAGGCAACTATTCTGCCGTTGACTTTTCCATGACAATAGAGCAAAAACAAGCCTTATTTGATATTGGTTTAAAAACCGCAGAAGAAGTATTACCGATAAAACTTGGAGCGAAATAAAATTTTTTCACTTATTACTAATAATTATCTGATAATAGGTTATTATTAATAGTAATATCTATGGTGATGCGACAACTATTATCACTAAATGTGATGATGACAATTGGATGAGTAGATGAGTCTTAGTAAAATAATATTAAATTCCCCTATAATAGGCGATGTAGCAAAGAAAGTTGCTTCGATTAAGGTGAACCATGATGCCGGAAATATTGCCGAGCATTTTACTAAGTTTCTCAAGCCTCAATACGCCTCTACCGAAAGCCTTCGTAAAGAAGTGTTTAAAATTCGCCACAATGTTTACTGTGAAGAGTTAGCTTTCGAAAATCAAAAAGATAATGGTATGGAAATGGATGAGTTTGACCCACATTCAATCTTTGCCTTAATTAAGCACAAGCCTACTAATAACTACACCAGTTGTGTGCGCATAGTGTTATCAAGTAATGATGATGAATTATTACCCATTGAAAAGTATTGTTACGACGCTATTCAAAACAAAGACTACGATCCAAAGAACTTCAAACGTTCTGAAATTGGCGAGATTTCTCGCTTAGCAGTCAAAGCTGACTTTAGACGTCGTAAATCAGATCGTTTCAAAGGCTCTGCCATCGGTGCAATCAGCGAAACTAACTATTCTGAATCTGAGTTACGTTGCTTTCCTTTTATCGCTATTGGTTTGTATATGATCGCTTGTAACTTAGTCATTGAGAAAGGTGTCAAACACGCTTTTGTTATGATGGAGCCACGCTTAGCACGTAGTATGAAGTTTGTGGGGATTAAATTTGTTCAAATAGGTGAGCCCATTGAATACCATGGACTACGTGCGCCTTATTATATTAACCCTGAGATCTTTTTAGAAAATTTATCAAGTGGTTTCAAAAGTCTTTTTAAGGAGATACAAAAAGATATTCATGCCCAACTTTAGATATCTTGGTAAATCAGCAGTACTTAGTGTGATTGTTGATTAATACATTATCCATATCGTGCAGTATATTATTTATCTAAACATGGTGCTTTTAAGACCTGAGAACCTTTATTAGTAAGATAGCTTTAGTCACAGAACAACAAAAAACTTCGCAGTACGTTTAAACGTGTAACAAACTATTGGGAAGCGTTTATTTTTACTCCTAAAAAAGATTTATGTCATGAATACAATGGCTCTAGATATTAACCCTGAAGTAGATATAAAGCTATTTACTCAGTTTCTCAAACCACAATACGCTTCAACCGAAGATCTTCGTCGAGAAGTTTTTAAAATTCGCCATAACGTTTATTGTAATGAATTAGCCTTTGAAAATCCAAAAGATGATCACATGGAACTGGATGAGTTTGACCCACGTTCAACTCTTGCTTTAATTCAGCATAAGCCATCAGACAAGTACACCGGTTGTGTACGCATAATACACTCAAACTGTGCTAACGAACTATTGCCAATAGAAAAATTATGTAATGATGTCATTCAAAGTAAAGATTTTAACCCGCAAATGTTTAATCGTGCAGAAATCTGTGAGGTTTCTCGCTTAGCGGTTATGGCTGATTTTAGACGTTTCAGTGGCTCAACTATTGGTGAAACTAACTATTCAGAATCAGAGTTACGTTCCTTCCCATTTATAGCTATTGGCTTGTATATGATAGCGTGTATCTTAATGATCGAAAAAGGTATAAAGCACGCTTTTGTTATGATGGAACCACGTTTAGCTCGCAGCATGAAACTTGTGGGGATCAAATTTTTGCAAATTGGTGACCCGATTCAATACCACGGTTTACGTGCCCCTTATTATATTAGTCCTGAAATATTTTTAGAAAACTTAAGAAGTGACCTTAAAGATTTATATAAAGAAATAAAAAAAGATATTCGTAGCCAGTTTTAAGATCATATCCATAGCAACTTTATGACTAAGATGTAAATTGGCATAATTTCAATTAATGAGTATAAAAGGATCCTCATGTTTAACTATGAAGAAGCATTCTCGCGAAATATTGGCTGGGTAACGAAAGAAGAACAACAAAAACTTAGAAATACTAAGGTTGCTATTGGTGGTTTAGGCGGCGTTGGTGGAGACCATACAATAGTTTTAGCCCGTTTGGGTATTGGCAACTTCCATATATCAGATCTAGATGATTATGATGTCGCCAACTTCAATCGCCAAGCTGGTGCTAATATGTCAACGATAGGCCTTCCTAAAGCAGCGGTTATGGAAGAAACTATTAGAGGTATTAATCCTGAAGCAACCATAAAGAACTTCGACTCAGGTATCAATGAAGAAAACCTTGATGAATTTTTAGAAGGTGTCGATATTTACGTTGATAGCTTAGACATTTTTGTTTTAGAAATCAGACGTAAGGTCTTCCGTCGTTGTTATGAAAAAGGTATACCAGCCATTACTGCAGCACCAATGGGCATGGGCACTGCTTTTTTAGTATTCATACCAGGAAAAATGTCTTTCGACGAATACTTTGCCATTGTTGATGCCGCAGCAAATGCCACTGAAGAAGAAAAAGCGCTCATATTTAATGACAATATTATTCGGTTTGTTATTGGCGTGTCACCTTCTGTGCAGCAACGTCATTATTTAGTTGATAGCTCTTCTGTAAACTTCCTTAAAAAGAAAGTTCCGTCAACCTGTATGGGTATATCCTTAGCAGCAGGTACACTCTGTACTAATGTTTTAAAGATATTATTAAAACGTGGTGAAGTGATTCATGCTCCTCACGGTATGCACTTTGACGCTTATAGAAATAAGTTGATTAAAACTTGGCGACCTTGGGGCAATAAAAACCCTATTCAAAAATACATGTTTTGGCGAGTTAAGAAATTATTAGCCGAGAAAAAACAATAAAAGCCAGCAATGAATAAACCGCCAATTGGCGGTTTTTTATTAAGTTAAGCGCTCATGCTAATACTAGTGCTATAACCTTATTCAAAAATACATATATTGGTAAGTTAAGACGTTATGAACCGAGAAAAAACAATAAAAGCCAGACATAAAAAAACCGCCAATTGGCGGTTTTTTATTAAGCTAAGCGTTTAGGCTATAAGCTTTCGATTAAGAGTTGCGACGACGTGCGCCAGCAAAACCTAATAAACCTAAACCTAAAATTGCAAGAGTTGTAGGCTCTGGAACATCAATACTTAAACGTCCAGTGTGGTTTGCTGCAAGAACAGCTACACCATTTTCAAATACGATATCTAGCGGTGCAGAAGGGAATCCAGCAAAACCAGCAGAAACTGTTTGGTTTGTTGACCAGCGAATATTACCTAAAGCTGCCCACTCGTCCATAGTTTTGTCACGAAGTGAAAAATCTGAACCAGCATTGTTAGCAAAGTTATCTACTGTACCTGTAAATACTTGCTTAGCTTGACCAGCAACATTTTGAGGGCCGCCAGTACTAACGTTCAAGTCAAATAAGTTATGAAAACCGGCAGTTAAACCTGTATTAACAGCATTAAAAGACATAACACCAAACTGTAACGTACCTGCATTATATACGAAATCAGTACCGTTAAATGTACCCATTAAGTCATTGAAAAAGAAGGTAAACACGTAGTCACTTCCGTAAGCATCCATTGTCGGAAATGGGTTAGGTACGAAACTACCAATGTTATTGTTACCAATAGTACCCAAGCCTAGAGCTGATAAAGGAGTAGGAAGTAAATTAAAGCCATTAGCGCCAAAGCCACCGTATGACTGTATAGTATCGCCAATGCTTAATACACCATCACCGTTATCAGTAACTAAAGATTGTGAATTATAAGCGAATACCATTTCGTTTATAGCAGGAACTTGAACGCCACTTTGAGTGCTAGCACCAAAACCAGCATCCCATGAAATTTGGTCAGCAACTGCAGTACCTGACAAACTAGCTAATATAGCAACTGATGTTAAAAATTTTCTCATTGTATTCTCCATTTAAATTAGAAAGTGTTGTATTTCAGTTAACTCGTTTGCGGTAACTAAAAATCAATATTGTATAGACACAATGAGTAATGCAGACATCGTGCCACAATATTAAGCTGTTGATATACATACCTTTAAACAACAAGTGAAACTTCAAGCTTAAGCTAATGTAAAAAAACCTGACAACAGTATATTCACTCAATTTACTTTTTATAATAATACTTTTATTTAGCTCGAGCTTACTGTTGCTAATCTTGCCAACGAGTCACTACTGAGCATTTTTTTGTCAACTTTGAGAACTAATGAATCCACCAAGCTATATTGCTTATCAGCAAATAAGGCCTGAATATAATGAACCAGATAGTTCTGATTATTTATATCTGCTTTATAAGCTTTTGAAAGATATTCAACGGCTTCTGGCACATTACTTTTCGCCAACGCTATAAGTCCATAGGTATTAATAACCGCCGGAACATTCGGCGCTTTAGATAATGCCTTTTTTGCATAGTCGAATGCGCTAGGAAGATCGTTTTGTAACAGTAGTATATAAGCAATGTTATTCAACATTGCAAAATGATTGTTAGTTTTTTTGGCTATACGCTCATATATTGCCAACGCCTTTTCTGGCTCTTTTAAGGTGTAAAGTTCAGCTTTTTTAAGCATTAACTCAATAGTTAGTTCATGATTTTCTTCAAATGCAACAATTAACGCCAAAGCTTCTTTTTCTTGGTTTGATTTCTGCATCGCATCTACGAGATCAATTAAAATGGGTGCTGAAGGTACTCGCTCATATGCAGGTTTTAAATAGCGAATTGCTTGTGTAAAATTTGCTTCCATAAAAGCAAGCTTTCCCTTTACTACACTGTACTTAGGAGAAATATTCGACAAATCAGGTAGTGTAGAAAATAATTGGCTAGCTTTTTCTAAATTGTTATTTTGAATATATAAAAAGACTAAATTTAATCTTTCATTTTCCCCACCTAGCCCTTGCTTAACAATAATTTCCTGTTCTTTTACCGTATCAAAGCTTTGTTTTTTCCCATTAAATATGGCAACTTTAAGTTTTCTTGCTTCTAAGGCTTTAGGAAATGAAAGGAGGATTTGATCCAATTTTTCCAGTGCTAATTCCCCTTCCCCCTCAAACGCCAACATCTTTGCTTGTACAATACGTAAAGAAAAGTCATCAGGATTTTTTTCAAGAGATTTAGTTAAAACTGATTTAGCGGGTACGACTTTATTATCGCGCATATAAAAGCCAACAAGAATAAGCGTTTCACTAGCAGAGTACTCTTTTATTTCAACTAATTCAGTAAGTCGCTCATTAACCAGCGCATTGTACTTGTCATTTTTTCCGATACGATACATTGCATTTATTGCTGAAGTATTTTCATTATCGATCATGAGAACTTGTTGATATAACGTTACTGCGACGGTTATATTGTCGTTACTTTCCGCGATATTACCTAAATTAAACAGAGCAAGAATATTTTTTTGATCATGCTTCAATACTTCGTTAAATGCCTGCTCTGCAAGTATAAGGTCTCCTTTCATTTTATACGTTACACCCTCTAAAGTTTTAGACAATACAATATTATTGTCTACAGCAGAGCGGGCAACTTTTAGCGCATCATCAAAACGTTTTTGTTTTAAATGCTCCATAACAAGAAGAGAAATTGCTTGCTCAAACTCAGGGTTACTTTGTATAGCTTGTTCAAAAAAACCGATAGATTCAGGGTCGTTTACTGCCATTTTAAGCACCCCTTTTTGATAGGCTAACTGCCCACTAAAGGGTTCCATCTCTTGCGCTTTATCAAGTAAATAACCTGCTTTTTCTAGATCGCCCTGTTTAAATAATTGACTAGAAGATAGCGATAAAAAAGCAATATCTAGATCATCGTTAGGGGCATTTTTTATATCCTCATAAGATTCGTCGATATACCCCAGCTCTAAACTGATCGCGCTAAGTAATCTCCGAGCTGGATGTTGCAAAGACAATCTGTCTCGCACTTTACTTAAATGGCTGTAAGCCATTTCTTGTTGGCCTAATTTATAAGAGCTATAACCCGCAATAATTATTGAACCCAAAAGGTCTGCTTTACTTCTAAGCGCTAATTCTGAAAATTGCTTAGCACCTAAAAAATCACCTTCAATTAATCTATTTTGCGCTTTTACCTGATTAACCAGTGGGTTTTTTGGATAAATCGCTATAAGTATATCGGCTTGTTCTTCGGCTTCTTCAAATTTTGCAGCACTAACCAATGACATCATATAACGTAAGCGAATTTGTTCAGCTTGTGGGTGAATGTTAAGATATAAACTAAAAGATTGCGCCGACTCTTCTGCTCTTTGCGCGGTATAAAGCAGATACCCTTGATACTCAAGTGCCTCTGTAAAACCAGGATTACTGACTAACAGATCATCTATAGCCGCAAGCGCTTCTTCTAGCTTGTCTTCAGACCCAAGTTGTAATGCTTGGCCTAATAAGATGTACTTAGAAACAAAGTCTGTTGCTAATAAGTCAGCAAGCGCTATTTTTCCACGGGGAAGATCATTCTCTTTCAAATATGCCATAGCCAAAAAAGCTTTTACAGCGGTAGTTGTTTTATCACTAAATTCTCCACTGTAAACAAGTAAGTCTTTTACTGCTGCTGAGTCGCTCATATTATAATGGGCCTTTGCTAGCAGTAAAAATAGCTCTTCTTGCACATACCCATATTCTTTTGCTCGTGATAATTCTTTCTCAGCTTCTATCCATAAGCCTTGTTGAGCGTATATTGAACCAAGTAAAAACCGGACTTCAGCATTATTTTTTTCAGTTTTTAAAACATTCTTTAAATTGATTATCGCTTCACTACTTTTACCATCATTAAGCGCAGTTCTTGCTTCTTTTATATATTCAGCTGATGTTTTGTTATCGCCACACCCCAAGAGTATTGTTGTTAACAATAATGCTTGAACAGCTAATTTCGACTTAGTATTAATATACATATAAATTCCTTAATTTTTTATTGTAGAAACATCCAGTTTTCGCTTTTAAATAATGAATACTCAAACTGACATAAAATATTGTCAGTGAGACATGGTATTTTAATTAGCCAATGAAGTTAAAGATTTTGCTCTTTGCTTTTGTTTTAATGTTTTAGTCTTTATGCGTTTTAAGACAAAAAGTGCTTCCTTATTTTTGTTATTAGCAATAAGCACCTCTGCGTAGTTAAGCGAAATATCCACATCATGACCATTTGATAATTGATAGGCACTTATCAATGCGGTTAAGGCATTCTCTTTCTCGCCTGCTTTGAACAAAATCATTCCACGGGTGTCAAGTACACTAGGATGCTTAGGCGCTAAATTAACAGCTTTAGCAGAGTATTTTAATGCCGACTCTATATTATTACTTTCAAGGGTTAACCAGGCTAGATTGTTCAGAAAAACAATATCATCAGGTCTTTCTAATAACATTTTTTCATAAAGGGGAATCGCTTTGTCTTGTTGTTTTTCAAGATAATAATTAGCTAATAGAGAGCGCACCTTGTTATCTGTTGTATTTTTCTCAAGATAGTCTTCTAGTGTAGATATTGCTTCATTTCCCGGCTTAATATTTTTTTGCGCTATAGCAAGATAAATAACATTATTGCTTGAAGGAAAGCTTTCATAAAAACCTTTCAAAAGTGGAATAGCCTTTGAGTAATTTTTTTCTAGAAGAAAAATTCGACCGCTAACCCCTTCAACAACTTTATTATTAATATCACTCTTTGAAAATTCAGGATAAAAAAGTTTAGCCTCTTTTAGCATGCCGTTATCAAGGAATATTTGCATCTTTGCCGCTTTTAACATCATATTATTTTTTTGATGCCCCCCAAGCGCTTTATCAACAATATCGATAGCCGAATCCACTTCTTTCTTTCGCATATGTTGATCTAAAATTAATATAATAGGCTCTAAAGCATACGGATTAGCTTTAGTCCATTGCTCCAGAACAGTAAACAACCCACGCCCTTCATTAATATTTCTATGAGCAACAACATTTAATTGCCATAGCTTATTTGGAGAGTGTATTGACGTTTCAAATGAATCAATAACCGTTAAGGCTTCTTTATAGTTATTTTGATCAATTAAAACTTCTGCATACAATAGTCCAAACGCTAAATTTTCAGTGTTTGATTCAAATAAAGTTTTAATTTTTGACGTAGCAAGCGCTCTTCTTTTTATATCGGCTCTAGCAACGATGTAATATTGCTTCAGCATTTTTTCATTTTCAGGGAAAAGGCTAATACCCAGCTCTGATAAACGAATGGCTTCAGCTGATTCATCTTCTCTCAAAGCAATATTCATTAAATTTGAAAGGGCAAAATAATTCTTAGCTGACAACTCTAAACTCTTGTTTAAGTTTATTTTGGCTAAATCTAGATCACCTTTTTTTAAGTATATAGTCGCTAAAACATTAAATGTACTGGGTTTATCAGGATATTTGTCTTGCCATTTTTTTGAGATTTCAAGCGCTTTGTCAAAATCATTAACCTGTAAAGCAGCCGATACTAAAGCAAGTTCGGCTGAGAGCATATCAGGCTTAAGTGAAAGGGCATTTTCCAAATTAGTCATCCCTGAAGGATCATTTAACATCAACTTCAAAATACCTGTGCTTATATTTTCCTCTGCATTATCGGCATCCTTACTCGTTACTTTTTCTGCAAGTTGTCTAGCGTCGTCAACCGCGCCAATTTCAGCCAATTGTAAGCTCAATGTCGAAAGAAATTTGATATCCTCTTTACTGCTCACCGTAAAGTCATTTAGCGTCTCGTTAATATCGCCGATCAAACCCAATTGAAGCTGACTAATAGCAAACATTTTCAGAGCAGGGTGCTCTGCAGGTAAATATTTAACAATAGCGCTTAAATGATGGTAGCTTTGCTCAAAGTTTTCTAGATAATATGCACTGGCGCCGGCAACAAGCTTAAGTTTAGATGAATTAAAACCGAATAACTCAGCTTGCTTGGCATGCATATTAGCTTTTTTATAGTCTTGCGACTCAAACCTAACTATAGACTTTACATAATGTGCAAAGGGTTGGTTTGGCAAGCTTTTCAAAATAGAGTCAGCGTATTTTTCAGCACTTTCATAGTCATTTTCTTTTAATGCGGCATCGGCCAAAAGTAAAACAATAACTCTTGATTTAGGTTGAATTCTTAGATATTCACGATAATTTTCACTGACCTCAGAATATAGACCCAAAGCGGTATTAATTTGGCCTAGCAACATCACTGACTCTGGATTTTCTGGGAATAACTCAAGTGATTTATTAACCTTGATTTTTGCAGCATCAAGTTCATTTTCAAATAATAAAATATAGGCAGAGGCCAGGTAGGAATAGGTTGAAGCAACAGATAACTGTTCAGCAAGCTGCTCAGACAGTTTTGCTGAATCATTATCTTGAAGTCGAATATTGGCTAATATGTTATAGGCCAAGTATTGAGATTTTACATCGTATGGCAATTTAAGCGCTTGTTCGTTTAATGCTATAACGTCTTCGTCAGCATTGGTAAGTAAGTAAGCTCTTGCTAATAAAGGGATCACTTTACTACTCGCATATTTTAACTTATGCGCTTTTTCTAATTCTTTTGTCGCTTCAAAGCCACTCCCTTGTTGCAAATAAAGTCTACCCAGTAAAAAGCGAGCCTCCTTGTTTTTAGGTGCTTTCATAATCGCATTTTTTAATTCGATGATACCTTCATCAAATTTACGCTCAGCAACGTATACTTTTGCATTATCGAGATGAGTTTCGGCAGTTTCACTTTTGCTGCAACTTACAACCACCATCAATACACAGCAACGAACTATAATACTTAACCATTTCATCATTAAATCCCTTCAAGAGTTTACATAGCCTTTATACTTATGAATATACTACCTACTTAGCAAACCTCTTACAATTGTTAGTAAAATTAACTAATGGCAATATTAATTAAGCTTTTCTCCTCATAAATAAAAACAAGTATCACAAATAGGTAATTCTCGGTAGTATTAGATATTAAAAATATGGACATCAACGATTAACAATGAATAGAAACACCTTATTTGAACAGCCAAAAATAAATGCACCCTTCGTTGGTATATTAATACTTTTTACCACTATTTGTGCTTTAAATATCCCTATTTTAATCACGTTATGGCGACACGGTTTTGATGACGGTACCTATTCACACGCTTTTTTAATACCTTTTATTAGCTTATACCTATATTACGAATTAGCCCAAAGTGGCAAGCTACGATTCAGAGAAAAATTTGCAGTTCTTCCCACCATATTGTTGCTGCTCAGTTGCTACCTATTATTCATTACCAGTAACGCGCAAATAAGTATTGGGTATTGGTTAGCATTTTTAGCTGTATCAATTACCAGTGTAACAATGGTGTATCGTTTCAACTGGTATGTTGTTTTCCCTGCTGCCTTTCTAATTTTTATATTCCCTTTTTGGGGAGTACTTGTACCCTTATTACAAAACATATCTGTAGCTGCCGTAACCTACATGATGAGCTTCACCGGTGTTCCAACCTATGTTGAAGCAGAGATGATTACTATACCCGCAGGTGTTTTTGAAATAGCAGATGGATGTAGCGGCCTAAGATACATGATCGTTTCATTAGCCATTGGTTCTCTCTTTATTTTTCTTAATATTAGAGATACTAAGCGTGCGGCGTTATTTTTAACGATAACTATATTGGGTGCATTACTTACCAATTGGATCAGAATTACCGCACTAATATTAATTGGTGAGTATACCAATATGGAAAGTAGCCTGATGGAAGATCACAATACTTTTGGTTGGTATTTATATGTTCCGTTTATGATATTACTTTTTGTTTGGGGGAATAAGCTTTCGGAAGTGAGCTCTATTGCTCACAAAGAGAATGAAGCTGATATTAATAAAGTTAGTCCCAATAAAACGGTAATACTATGTTTTATTGCTTTAATAGTAACTTCATCAACTGCGCTTAATGTCTTTCTTTCATCTGACATTAAAACAGTGGCAAGTAATAGTGAGAATATAGTCAAACCTAATATCATTTATTATTCATCGGTAAAAAACACGTTATTACCTAATCATCCAGCTATAAACTATTCCATTTATAATTTTAACGGAGCTGATTTAGATGGGAAGCCAACCTTCTACGCTAATAGTTTAATTCCTGAAGGCTGGAGTTTGGAAGCACAAACAGAAATGAATAACTGGCTCATCTATACAATTTATAGAGGTAGCAAGAGAGCTCTTGTTTTTGTGAAATATGAAATAGCTGATCAAACATCAACAAATACAACTGAATTTAAAGTAAAAAGGTTGTTAAATGCACTCATTGGAATAAACAATACAAAACTGCATTGGCTTTTTATCTCTTGTGAAAATAATTGCGCTGAAAAAATAGTAAAAATACAAACATTGATTAGAGATCTATGAACACCTCTAAATAATAAGGCTAATAATATGGGAGAAAATCAATAACTATATTTTTGTCCTAACCATGGCAAATCACTCGTTGTAGAATACATCCAAGCAAAACGTCGCGGTGGTTTCAAAATCCAGTAATCTTTGACCCTCTTTTTATTGATGTCATTTTGAAACCGAGTATAGCTACTTTTGCATTGCTGAAGAAATGCAGAAAAGAGAGTTTTCATTAAAAAAACGTCGGTTCCTTTTTGATATTTTACATATACTGATTTTCCAATCAACCCAGCAACATCACAAACATGTTGTGGATTTGTCCATTGATTAAGCTCTTCCTGCTCAGGGTTTTCAATAGAAACAATATATTTCGGTATTACAATATTGTCGACTCTTTTATCACCATAAAATAATCCATAGTTCAAAATAAAATCTCCAAAAACATCTAATAGCGCTTCTGACCTATTATCATTCGTTAATTGATAAAAGCGCCATAGAGCATCCCCTAATAAAGCCATCATCCACGGCGAACATGTAGGAGAGTTATCTCCCCACCCTTCATGTGATTTAAAACCATGCTGCGGGCAACCGCGTAATGACCATTCATTTCCAGGATCAAAAGTCATTTTTACTGTTGCATCAATAATATTATTAATACGTTCAAGTGCTTTAGGGTCACTCGTTAATTCCCAATAAGAAATAGCAGTATTTAATGCTGCAGCTTGATTACGCTCAGTCCAAAAACCACGCCCGATACTATAACTTTCATCCCAATTTAATGAGCTTTCGTATAATTTTTTCAATGTGTTTTTTGCTGTTAAATCACCACTGAGTAAATACTGATATAGCAAACCTTTAGGCATCATAAATTTTGGGTCAAAACGCTTAATTAAATTTGACTCGCCATCGTCACCAATACTGTTTGCATAAAATTGTGAAATTTCTCTAGCTTTTATCAACCACTTTTCATCACCTGTCATAATAAAGAGCTGATATATTGCTTGTGGTCGGTCATAAAGCCACTGAGATGCTTTTTCAGGCGGGTAACCATTCTGCGTTAATAACGCTACATTGGTAACATAATTAGCATATTTTTCTTGTGGTTTTAGATACCAATCATTCTCACTGTATTCACTTTTTGGGTGCAATAATACACTGCGAGCTAACCAATTAGACGATGGGTAAACTAAACGCATATTTTGTGCATCAACACTGCCTTTTAAGAATGAATTTATATTAGTTTTACGACGACTATTACTAATATTACTTTCATTGCCCCAATGCAAAGTTAATTGGGTTAAGGTGTTCTGAGTATTCACTAATTCAACATGAAGCAAACGTATATATTTGGTATCTTTAACTGATGGCCAAGCATTCAAAATAGAGTAAACGGCATTCAATGGTGCTTTATTAGACGTTAGCCTTACTGTGCTCTGCGACGATATTAAATTATTAGGGATCGGGATTAACATTGTTATGTTTTTATCTTTCGACTTAATAGGAAATTTTAAATCAAATGATACTTGACCAACATTTCCATAGGTAAGCCAAGAAAACAATACTAAAAACAATGCAAATACATTATATAATTTTTTCATTTTGTAATTAATCACCCATAATTAATGTCGCCACAACAGGCCTGTGGTCACCTTTCAAAAAATCGATAGTTTGTACATCATTTATTTGAAAATCGTCTGTAAACAAAATATGATCAATCCGTACACCATGCCACGAAGTATGCTTTGTATAATTAAAGCCTATACCTTTTTTACCGATAGCATTATTTAATTCACTAAAATTACGCTGAAAAAGGTTATCGTCTTCAGGCATGTTAAAATCGCCAGCAATGATGGTGTTAGACTTATTATCCAACCATGATTTTAGTAAATTGGCTTCATATTCACGATTGCTTTCAATGCGTTTTGCTAAGTCGAAATCAAAATAACCATAAATAGCCCCCATTAGCGCAGAACGAGGGGTTTCTAAATGAATATTAGCTAACAATACCTCTTTACCTGAAATATCTATTTTATAGAAACGTGCAAACTGACCCCAGCCACCAAAAAGCTTTCGATCTAAAACCGCAATATTTTCAAAGCCGTATTTGCTCGCAATACAAAGCCCTGAAAAACATTCACTTGTATAACTCTTTCCTAATAATTCATTTAAATTAATTTTCAACGCTTCTTGTAAAAGTAATATATCAGGTTCTTCACTAGCAACTAATAGCTGTATAACTTCTTTAGAGCCACCACCACCGATGTTAGCACTTATAATTTTAATTTCTTTACCTACAGCATTACCATGAAAAAATTGTGGTAATTGAAAATCCAGATAATTGAGTGAAAGTAAAATAAGAATAAAAAATGTTATTTTTTGCCTTTTAGACAGAACGAACCAACCTATCAAAATAAAAAGAACAACACCCAATAGCCACCAACGCGGCCCAAACAATAATAGGTACTTAGGTAGAATCAAGCTATCAAATGATGGCCACCAAGGTAGTAGGGTAACAAGAATACAGGCGAGGCTACAAAAAATAACGTATGGCGAAATCAAGCGCCGAGTATTCGTTATTATCCATTTTTTGATTTTATTTTTCATACAGCTTGGCATATTTTTTTGCTGACGCTTCAATTGAAAAGTTTTTACTGATATAACTAAAGGCCACTTCTCCTAACTCATGAATGCTATCTCGTTCATCAATAATACTTTGAATAATATTGGCCAATTTTTTATCGTCATCATATTCAAACAGCCAACCTGTTTTGTCATTAATAACTAATTTTGGGTTACCACCAACATTAGTGGCAATAACCGGTATATTATTCGCCATTGCTTCAATAATTACCATAGAAAGACCTTCAGTTTCAGAGCAAACAACTAACACATCGAAGCTAGAATATATGAGTTCACGGTCACTAACCATGCCATTAAAACTAACATCCAATTCTGGTAAATTTTCTTTATGAAAAACTTTTAATGCCGTAGCACATTCGCCATCACCAAAGAAACTTACGTTTACAAGACTTTGTGACTGTTTATTTAATAAATTTATTGCTTTTAATAGACCTATTTGATTTTTTAGAGGGATCATTCTACCAACAGAGCCGATACGCAAAACATGACCACCCGATTTGACCTTGTTTACAGGGCTGATCAACACACCATTGTCTATCACTATACTTGGAATATCATGCCAAGCATGTTGTTGTTGAAAATTATCCATTCCTTCTTGAGAAACAAAGGTAATATAGTTTATATAATGCTTAGCTTTACGATGCAATTTCACCCATTTTTCATTAACCAATGGCGCAGCACCATGTCGAGTGTAAATAATAGTTTTATTAAAAAAGGGTAAAATCAGATTGAGAAATTGTAATACGTGCGGTGAGTGAATATGAATGACATCGAATTTCAATAAAACAATAAATACTCGCCATAACTTCCATACCCCCCCTCCTCCGTAACTTGCTACAGGAATATTATTAACAATACATTCTGTTACTAGCGGTTCATTAGGTTTTCCTAAAGAAATAACAGCTGGTTTAGTGCCTAAACGTTTTTGAACGTGACATAAGTCAATAACAAAACGTTCGGCTCCACCAATATGTAAACTACCCACAATATGAGCCACTTTTATCACTGCAAACACCTTTTTCATAGTTAACTTCTAAAAACAAATGAGTTATATTAAAGCTTGTAAGTAAATGATAATTGAGTTTCAAAACATTTGATACGCCGTTTTTAAAAATTATGATACGAGTCAAGGAAGTTGCACAAAAATGCCAGAGCAATTACGAATATTGGAAGTGGTACAAAGTCTAGAAAAAGGCGGTAGAACAACCCGATTTATTGATACTGTTTTAGGCTTACGAGAACAAGACTATTTTGTTGTACCTTTATGTCTTTCAACGCCTGAACCCTGGGTTAATATTCAACATTTAACCGTAATACAAAAAACACCTGGAATAAACTGGCAGCTTGTTTTTCAAATAAGAAAAATAATTAAACAAAACAATATTAATGTTGTCCACGCACATTGTGAATTTAGCCAACTGTACGCAAGTATTGCCGGTTTTACCTGTGGTATCAAAACTGTGGCAACTTTTCATCGTTCGGATTTATCAAAGTATCAACCTAATCTGGTCAATAAATTAATTAAATTTTTTGCATCATTTTATATTGCCGTTTCACATGATCGGCTGACATTACTGACAAACAATTTACAGTTACCCAAAAACAAATGCTCGGTAGTCCATGGCGGTGCTCATATTAATGAAAAGCCCAACGAAGATTCAATTAAGAGTACGCGTAATAAATTAGGTATTTCAGATAACGAAATAGCACTGTTAAGTATTGGCCATTTAGGTGCGATCAAGGGCCATCAAGACACCCTTCGAGCTCTCGCAAGGGTAGTTAAAAACAGTCCTAATATCCACTTGTATATTGCTGGTGACGGCACTCCTGCTGAGAAAAAAGTACTCATAGATCTAGCGACCACTCTCGACATTAATCAGTTCATTACTTTTCTAGGACAAATTAATAACGCGCCAAACTGGATAGAAGCATGTGATATATTCATTCAACCTTCAATAGAAGAGGCTTTTGGCTTGGTTTTTGTTGAAGCGGGTGCAAAAGCAAAACCTGTCATTGCAACAGCGGTTGGCGGTATAAAAGAAATAATAATATCAAGTGAAACCGGCTTATTGGTGGCACCTGCTGCACCACAAGAGTTAGAAAAAGCGTTAGCATTGTTGATAAACTCGACAGTATTACGAGTGCAGTATGGTGATAACGCCTATAAACGTATAACTGAAAATTTTTCTCTGACCAATATGGTCAATAAGTACATCGAAATTTTCAACAAAGTTGTAAAGTAAATAACAATTATAACCATCTGTAGGGCGACATAAAATGGAAGATGTTAAAGTAACAGTAGTAATCACGCCACGAGATAGATACTCCGGAGTGATTGAATGTATAGAAAATTTATATAAATTAACCCCTGAACCTTTTTTATTAAAAGTGCTTGATCTCGAGTACCCTCAAAAAATAAAGCAGCAATTAGTCGCGTTACTGGCAAGTAAAGAGAATGCTGAACTTATCGAAATGGGGCTAATAATTCCTATCGAAGCAATGCGCAGGGTACGAGATACTATCACGACACCTTACGTTATGTTTTTAGATAATGACTCTAATGTTACAGAAGGCTGGTTATCTCCATTATTAGCGGTTGCTGAAACCGATGCTAATATAGCAATTGTTAACCCCCTAACGTTAGAAAAAGCAGGTGTTGATATCGGAGCCCCGTTACGTAACCACTTATTTACTAATGAAATAAAAATATTAAGCGTAGAAGGCAGTGAATACCTAATTGAAGAAAAGCACTTTAGAAGAGCATTGCCTGAAGACATCCCTAAAAATGTTGTTCCTTCTGAAATGTTTGAACTACATGGCGTGCTGTTTAATACTAAAATTTTACAAGAAATTGAACTTCCACAAATGGTTATTCGTGAACATATCGATATTGCCATTCAACTTAAAAAATTAGGTTACAAAGTGTTTTCTCAACCTAACTCTGTTGTCATTTTTGATAACTTAGGCACAAGAATGGAATTAGACGATATGAAATTCTTTTTCTTTCGTTGGAATAAAACACTTACTTGGCAAGCTTCACGATTATTCGAACAACGTTGGGGCTATAATTTTTATGCTGAACAAGCCATGTATCATTGGGTTTTTCGAAGAAGAGTATTCTTATATTGTCGTTGGTTGCATATTCCGATTAGTCTTTCGAATCAAATAACACGCGTTTTTGCAAAAATAAAAACCACTTTCAAACCTGTTTGGGATCCATTAACAGATCCTGTAGGTGATTCTGTTAATTTTTTCTCTAATAGAGAAATATAACGTCCTATACAAACTCTTATTAGATATTAATAATACACAATGATTAAACCTGTTTGGGATCCTGTAAAACCCGGAGAAAAAACTATTAAGTTATTTGATAATAAAATAACATAGTTACTTTTAACATAGTTTGATTTTGATAAAAATGTTGCTCATTTATTATTAAATAATAAGTAGTGTTTTATACATAGCTCAAAAAAGTCATTTATAAACAGAAATTTCACTATAAATAATAATTTTTTGAGCTAAAAATCAAATACATCTTCAAACTGAGCAGTTTAACATGAAGGATATTAGATGTTTGGTACACTAAGAACAATATGGGCTCTTATGGTTGTAGTTGGCCATATATTTTGGGTAGGTGAGTTTGGTAGATTTGCTGTTTTTGGCTTTTATATTTTAAGTGGTTTTTTAATGACATATGTTATGCAAAAAAACTATGGTTACTCATTAAATTCAAAAACAAAGTTTGCAAAAAATAGGTTTCTTCGACTATTTCCAAGTTATTGGCTAGCCTGTATTATCACAATATTGTTGATCGCTTTATTTGGTAATTCAGATAACGGTAAATACGCTATCATGACAGTTCCAGATACAGTATTTTCTATAATAACAAATTTAACTCTAATTTTTCCTCATTGGATGCCAAATCAAATTGAACCAAGATTATCTCCTGCCACTTGGGCGCTAACAGTAGAGCTATTTTTTTATGCAGCTATCGCATTAGGTGTATCAAAAACACTATACCGCACATATGTTTGGGTAGCACTTTCAGTGTTATTTATTGTAGCCACATACGCGTTGGGATTATTCTGGCATGCAAGATATTTTTCAATACCTGCAGGGTCGTTACCATTCTCATTAGGCGCGCTTATTTTCTTTATGGTAAAAGAAAATAAAACTAAATTAATACCGCAAGTATTGATTAACTACCCATTATATTTATTTGGGGCAATGCTTTCAATTGCAATATTTGTTTCGATCACAATTACAAAAGGTCTACCAATATGGGCAATGGAAATTTTATTTTATTGCAGTTTATTTTTTAGTTTTTTACTTGTACTTTCTTTAGCGATGGGAAAGCCCTTTTTACCTTTTGTGTCTAAAACCATAGACAAAAAACTTGGGGATTTTTCATACCCTTTTTATTTACTGCATTATCAGGCAGCCATGATTTCTAGTTACTTAATATTAGGTAAAATAACTGTATTCCGAGGAAATACAAATTTACTATCTGTTTTAATGACTTTGGCGATTCTGATATTACTATCTTTGATAACTATCAAGTGGGTAGATAGTCCCATTGAAAAATTAAGAACCAAAATCAAAAACCAAAAATCATAGTCAACTAGAAACGCAGGCACTTCAATCTAAATAATATAAAAGAAAATTTAAGACTAGTCATTTATAAATTATAATCCAACATCTTTCTAATTATTGTACTGTAGTATTGGTTTTGAATATTATAATATATTTCTCAGAAATGCAGTTATGGTCATGTTGTTATTATCAATAACTTTCAAACATTTAAATTATTAAATTATTAAATGTTTGAAAGTTATTAAATAAGAAAACACAGCTAACCATGGCTAATCAATCCCCATTAAAATGTGAAGTAATCAATGATATTAAAGAACTAACACCTCTTTCAAATGAATGGTCTTCCTTAAATAATGCGGTAGAGCATTCCACACTTTTTAATTCGCCATATTGGTGACTTAATATAAGTAGAGAGTAGTGAAATAATAGAGCATATCATTATCAAAAAAAATTATGACATCTGCCGATGATAGTTCAATCCTCTTGTTTCGAGCTAAGGATAAACTACCTTGCTCAATATATTAATATCTAACAGGAATTTTATTTTTAAATTTTTTTACAACTTGCTCGGAGCCACTTTCAACTGGAAAATCAACATAATACAATGATGCTAAGTTTCCTGCTAATAATTGATTTTTTATATTGGGGAAACAATATCTACGCAATATTATGATTTTTCCATTTACACTTTATTGACTTTGACTTTGATTGTGAAGATTTCAACTTACAGGAATATATATGTAATAAATAATTTGGGGGTTATAAAGGCAGTATAACATCGATAAATCTATATCAATTTTTACCCTAGTAAATACACTTTTTACACGATTTGTTCAGAAATAAATGTTATAAACAACCTACTTAACGATTCGATACATGATTAAAGGTCACTAAAGACCTAATTTCATTATTATAACCTCTTTGTAAAAGCTAAGCATATCACACAATGAAAAAACAATTACTCACCAGCTCTATTTTCCTTTTTCTTGAACGTGCTATTGTTGTTATCACTTCTTTAATGCTCACCCCTTATTTAATTAGCGTATTAGGCACCAGCGACTATGGATTATGGCTATTAGTTTTATCGATTATGGGCTGGTTCAATGTTGTTGATTTAGGCTTTCCACAAGCCGTGCAACGACAAATAATTCAAGCACTGGAGATTAAAGATAATCACCGGGTGAATGTCGTTTTTTCAACAGGTTTAGTCCTTTTTGCCATTTTAGGCTTTTTGTCAGTACTAGCTCTTATTAGTTTGACCCAAGTCCCTGCTATTTTTGGTATTACTGGGCCTGATCAGTTAACCCTTGTACAAATATTACTCGTACTTTCTGTAAAAGTATTTTGGGGGTTTCTAATGAACCCTTTTCATGGCTTTTTCTCTGGTCTATTACGCTTTGATATTGACGCAAATTTATCGTCATTAAATGCCATCGTAAAAGCTTTATTGGTGTTTTGGTTAATAGCTGACTTAAATATATGGGGCGCTGTGGTAGCAACGTTAGCGTCTGATGTGATCACCAATATACTAAAAGTAATTTATGCGAAACGGCTATTTCCAAGTCTGTCTTTTAGTCTAAAATTAGCGAGCATAGTTGAAATAAAAGCACTATTCGCCTATTCAAAGCATTTAGTACTCAATGGTATTATACTCACCATTGGCTCAAAATCAGAGCCAATGATTATTACACGGTTGTTTGATTTATCCTCGCTTGCCATACAACAAATTGCTGCCAATTTAATTATGCACGCCCAAGCTTTTGTCGGAACTATCACCGGCGTTTTTGGTCCGGTTTATAATAAAATGGCCGCAAAGAAACAAGATATGGAAAAAATATTCATTCAAACCACCACCATCAATATATTTATTACCAGTGTAATGTTCACTTGTTTATTAATGTTTGGGAAAATTTTTATTATTTTATGGGTAGGTGACGAATTTGAATATGCGACCTATATTTTATATTTTTCCGTTTTTTCGATACTTTGTTCGAGTTTCACCACAAGCGCCAATAGTATTTTAATGGCACAGGCTAACCATAAACTGTTGTCTTTAATTAGCTTTTTCATTGTGCTTTTCAATATTCCTATGGCTATTTATTTAGGTTTAGAGTTTGGCCTGATTGGCCTAGCTATGGCGGGTTCACTGTCTAATTTAATCTTTAATGTTTTTGTGAAAATGACTCTTTTCAAGCACTATAATAACTACAAAACACGTGAGGTATATAAACGCTTAGCGATGTCAATTTTTCTTGTTTATTCATTAGGTTTTATTGGCTCTTCACTATTAGAAAGCTTAGCCGTAGATACCTGGTTAGAACTTGTATTATCGGCCACAGCTGCTTTTCCATTTATTGTCTTAATTTGTTGGGTATTATTACTAACTCCCAAACTTAAAGGCATGATATTTATCCTGCTTGTAGATAAAATAAAACCCAAAAAAAAAATTAAGCCAAGCTGATTAATAGCAACCAAGCCAATATGACTATGACGACAGCCTTAGATGTAGATGTAAAAGAAGTAAAAGTTACAACAGTCAGCTCTTTTGATGAGGTGTCAGCACTTTATCACGATATTCAAAAACGTAACGATCAACCACTGATGAATTCATTCGTGTGGCTAAATACTTGGTATAAAAATTATTGGCAAGATCAATGGCAATTGCATTGTTTTATCATTTATCAAAACGACAAGTTAATTGCTATCGCCCCTTTTTATATGCAAAAGTATACACGTTTTCCTTTCTTAAAATCTCTCCACCTTATAGGGCAAGGTGAGCCTGAAATTAAAGAAGTCGCCTCTGAATATTTAGATGTTAATATTAAGGGAAAATATCATCATGAGCTCTACCCTAAAATAGCTGATGCTATAACTAAGATTGATTTTGATATTCTAGTGGTAAGCGCGATATTGAAAGATTCGCATATTGCTAACATTGCAAAAATGTTATCCGAAAATCTGCAGATTAGGCATTGCTGTCGATATCTGGTCAATCGTGAAACCTGGCAAAAAAAGACTATATCAAAGAATACTCGCTCTCGAATTAAGCGCTCCAACAATCAGCTTAATCAACTGAATGCCGAAGTCCGCTGGTTTTCAAACGATGAAATTAAGTGTTACTGGCCTGCCCTAAAAGAATTTCATCAAAAAAGATGGCATAAATGTGGTCAAAGTGGCGCTTTCCTCTCACAAGAATTTAATAAATTTCATTTATCACTGATCGAGAAAAATAAAGACAGTGTTGCGATGAGCGGGATTTTTGTCAATGATGCTCCGATAGCAATCAACTATTACCTCGTGGATGAGACAACCTATTATTTTTATCAAAGTGGATGGGACGAAGAGAATTACGCAAAGTTATCGCCCGGTTTATATTTACATTATTGGTCAATAGAACATTGCCCCCATCAATATTATGATTTTATGATGGGCAGCTTAAAAGACAGCTATAAAGCAAAATTTGCAGGAGATAATATCCCCATGCAATCATTGCTATACATTAAAAACAAACCTAAATATTTTTTAAGCCAACTCGCGATGAAACTTAAACATAAGCTACGCTGGTGATTACTCATTTCAATACCTTAAAATGAAAAGGGACAAAGCAAACTCATGTTAATATCAAAGTTTAAGCGCTTAGCTCAAAAATTAGCTCTGATCGCCGCATTACTGCTATTAAACGCTTGTGAACCTCATGATGAAATTCAACCTGCAATAAAAAAAGTCATGTCAAATAAAGCCCCTATTGCAGTTACCGGAGATGATCTATTTGTCTCAAGTGGTGAGTTAGCCTTTCTTTATGGTGATAAAAGTACCGATCCCGATGGCAGTATTACGGGCTTTTTATGGAAACAATTATCAGGCGAATCAGTAACGATAAATACCCTTAGCGAAAGCAATATCAGCTTTGTTGCTCCCCATGTAGGTATACCCACAACACTTGAATTTCAGTTAACGATTATAGATAACTTAGCAAGTGCCGCGAGCCGTATCGTCAAGGTCATCATTTCTCCCTCTCCACGTAATGTCTTTCCTTTTGCCCATACTCTAGAAGACTTTACCGCCATTATTGGAACTAAGGTTAACTTAAGTGGCGTTAATAGCTATGATTCTGATGGAAAAATAAGTCGCTACCATTGGCAACAGTTAAAAGGTTACCCTGTCACAATAGTGGGTCAAAATAATAAAGAAGCCTCTTTTACCGCACCGGATATCACTAACCACGAACGCTTAGTCTTTTCATTATCGATTACAGATAATGACGGTGCCGTTTCAACCAATAACATAAAGATCATCATTGCGGATAAATCACCCAGAAAAACAGCCGAAATTACAGCCACTTCAAGTCAGACTATTTCAGGTTCTAAACAAACATTGAATACGAGTATGACATTAACGGCAGATAACAACATTATCCCACACGCTAATGAAATTATTACCTTTGGCCTTCCTATCGCGCAAGGTTTGGTTAAAAATACCGATGAGATCAGTATTTATCTGAATGGGATTGAGCAAGCTTTTTTTGTAAAAAAGGGCCTTTTATGGCACTGGCAAGATAATTCTATTCGCTCGATTACTCTTCAATTACAGGGTATTGATATGCGTTCTGGCAATCTAACCCTTTCAATTACCAACACTGGCCGTGATACCAGCAAAGACCTAACTGAGCAACCTCATCACAATGGTTGGGCAAAAGCGGGAGAAGATAAGGCATATATGCCATACCCTCGAATATTTGCCCTACATGACAAGCATTATTTAGCCACAACTGCACTTATTCCTTCTTACACCCCATCTCCTGCAGTACCTGATGATTTTGAGAAATATCAATTAGCACAATTTCAGCGATGGTCTAGTAAGTTGAATTTCAATAAATCTAGCGGCGTGAATTGGTTGTTTGATCGTTCTTCCGCCTATTTCAAAGTTTATATGACAACAGGAAGAGTTGAGTTCTTAAAAGAAGCCTTTATCAGTAAACAGTTTTATTTTTCAAAAGTTCGCAAGGATAACGTAAGACCAGCAAAGTCAGGTGGACGAGGGTGCTGGCAATGGAAAGGTGTCGCTTGTGCCGATGGAAAGTACATCGCTCCACAACAAGCAAAATTGGCTTGGGCATTATTAGGCGATAATAGCCAGTGGGACGACTCATTAATTATAGATATGGCACTACAAAGTGATTTAGGTTGGAATCAATACGCTAGCCGTGACCCTTATAATAAAGAAAATGAAGGTTTTACTGAGCGTGGAGCAGGTATGGCGGGGTTAGCCGAAATTTCAGCATTTGAAATAACCGCTGATAAAAAAATATTACAACACTTAAATGAACGAATTGAATCTCTGTCAGATATGCAGCAAACAGAAAAACCATGGGATATTTCAAATAACTGGATACCTAAAACAGGGGGCTTTGAACATAGTTTTGATGTTCATGAAGGCAACCATAATGAAAAAAGCGTTCCTTTAGGCGATTCAAATGACCGAGCTTTTTCACCTTGGATGAGTGAGAATATTGCTGATTTTTTATGGCAAAGCTATTGGATAACAAAGCATGAAAAGATTCCTGAGATTTTACGCCGGTTGGGCAATGCGGTAGAAGAACATGGCTTTACTACACGTTATAGTACTACACATCGTCGGTATCAACTTAAGAGTGCTTTTAGCCAGACCAAACAAACACATACCAAAAGCTGTAACAAATCAGCCCAAGAAACTGATTTAGTCTATTTCACCAGTAAATGGGCTGATGATAAAACCTTAGCGAGTGGTGACTTTTGGCCTTACTACTCAGACACCCATAACATTGAAACCGTACTTATTTTAGCGGCCGCTTATTATTTTGAACCAGATTATAATGTTCAATTAAAGCTATCCTCACGAATTGATAAATTAATTAAAGGCTGGGCTCATGAAGACTGTGCCAAGGTTTTTTCCAATGTTCACCGTTTGTTTAATTGGCAACATAGATCCAATTCAATTAGAACATGGCAATGGATAGAAAAAGAAAAAACTACAAATACATCGAATCTTGTTAATTTTACCAATGAACAAACAAAAAAAGCACTAAGGTCATCGCAAAAAATAATAAAACCATTCTCTAAAAAAATAGCGTCTCATTCTGATGCCGTTTCATTCTCAGACATGACACAAGTTGCCATAAGTTATGGCCCTATTGCTCATCAACCTTTTTGGATCGGCATGCCTGATGTTAATGGTGACGGCTGTTCCGATTTATTTGTTGGCACACATAGTGACAATGTAGGTAATAGCCAAATGTGGCTGCACGACGTCTTAGATGGTCAGTGTAAAAATTCATTTTCTTATTACTCTAATGCTTTGGGAAAGTATTCTCAAAAAGGCAAAGGCCGAATTTCATCCCGGTACATCTTTGCCAATATCACAGGTAAAAAAAATGGTTTACCTGATTTTTTCGGTTCAGATAGTGATGGGGGTGATTCTGTGATTTATCCTATTGCACCGACAGTAAATACCACTATGCCTCCAGTATACAATAGTGAAATTGTGGGCTGTCGAGGCGGTAAAAATAGATGTGTAACCCTCGATATAAATGGTGATGGTCGTTTAGAGTTGCTTACATCTGCATCAGTTACCGACCTGAAAAGGCGAATTTACGACCCAATATCTAATACCACCATTATCCCAAAGTTGACGAATAAATACCAACCAGGGTACAAGTCATCATCATATTTGATCGTTGATATAGATGGTGACTCCTGGCCGGATATTGTTAGCGGTGAAGCTTATGGATATTGGCGATATAACCCTATAACACAAACGTTGGATAACTTTGTTTATGCCTTCCAACAAGCAAAACGTGATTTTAGCCGCAGTGGTAGGAACCCAACCAGTAATTTTCAGGTGTCTTTTGACTACGACAATGATGGGGATTTCGATATATTATTTGGTAGTGGTCAATGGGGACCTAAAGATAAAGATAATGAATTTTACCTATCATTACAACGTAATAATGGCGATGGAAGCTTTACCAATGTAACGGATTTAGCCGGTGGTGGTACATGGACCGATGGTTCCTTGA
Source organism: Colwellia sp. Bg11-12 (assembly GCF_014076955.1). NCBI lineage: Bacteria > Pseudomonadati > Pseudomonadota > Gammaproteobacteria > Alteromonadales > Colwelliaceae > Colwellia > Colwellia sp. Bg11-12. The sequence continues at coordinate 130,244 of NZ_JACGUZ010000078.1, read as the reverse complement.
AAAATACGAAATACTGGACCACATACGCAGGTATATACCCTGGTGATTTTAACAATGATGGTTACATTGATTTTATGACCATGGCGCAAAGTTACAGCGATTCTCCTCGATTATTTAAAAATAATGGTGATGGTACTTTTTCTCTAATTAAGAACTTAATTAAAAATGGCGGCGCCGGTGTTGATGTATTTAGACCATGGGGAAATGTTGCTGATTGGAATAACGATGGTTTTTTAGATGTTGCTATCTTAAGTGACGGTATTGGTGATGTAGAGGGGTTACGCTTATATAAAAATAATGCAAATGAAAATCATTGGTTAAAAATAAGAGCTCGAGGGTTAAATAAAAATACCGATGGTTATCATACAAAGTTTATTATTAAAGAGTCACAGACTAAACAAATTTTGGCGACACGCTATCATGGTAATTATAATGTAACCGATGCAAGGTTTATCGCGCATGCAGGTTTAGGAAATGCATCATCGGTTGATTTAGTGATAGAATTCCCTCATGGTGGCCCTGTTTTCCAATATCTAAATATTGCTGTTGATCAAGAACTTGTTGTATTTAGAGATGGGTGCTTATTACAAAATTGGCTACCTGGGCAAGGCTGGCCAACAGACAGTGATAATCAACGTTGTAAAAAGCCTGATTAAAAAGCAACAGTTATAATGATATAGTTAACTTTCTTAGCAGTATAACGTAAACAAAAATAACATACGGATTTGGATATAATTATGGCGCGTACCTTCCCTCCTGCAGAAAAAAATGCTTCTTTTGCGTTCTTTTTTCTGGCTCTGTATACTATTGCTGTATTTATTCGCCCTCATGAATTTAGTATTGAAACCTCCAAATACGTTGTCATTAAAGTCTTTGCTATTCTCGCTTTTTTACTCACATTAACCTCACTTCGCCCCATAAAAATCCTCCCGCAGCACTACATGTTACTAGGCTTCACCCCTTTAATAATGATATCTGCATTTTTAAATGGCTGGGGCATGGACGGTATTACTGAAGCTAATAAATTTTTTGTCGCTTCTATTATTCCATTTTTTTTATATAGCAGTTTGATCACATCTATCTCGAGACAAAAAATCCTCATGCTTATATGTATAGCAGCCGCATTAATCATGGTTTACAACGGCCATATACAGCAACAATCTTTTGATGGAAAATTTGGCTACGGCATAGGTGACTCTTTAACTGTCGGAAGAGCTGAAATGCGTATTACCTATCTTGGTTTTTTTGGCGACCCTAATGACCTTGGTATGTTTTTGGTGATGAACCTCGCTTTTTTAGGCTATTTCTATAGCGAGAAAGGTGCACTCTACAAACTTTTAATGCCCATATTTTTTGGTTTGTTCTGTTACGGCGTATTGATGACCGGTTCAAGAGGAACATTATTAGGAACGCTTGGCGTTATCTTCCTTTACTTTTTCATAAAAAAAGCAGGCGCAAAATTAATCGTATTCGGACTAATTATGGCACCTATTTTGGCGACGTTATTAACTAAATTTGGCGGAATGTCTTCTTCTGAGTCTTCAGCAAATGGACGATTAGAAGCTTGGTACTCAGGTATACTCATGCTAATTAATAACCCTATATTCGGTGTGGGTAAAGGAAACTTTATGGATCACCATGAATTAGTTGCTCATAACTCATATATACATGTTGCTGGTGAAATGGGCATTCCGGGATATTCATTATGGGCAGGCGTTATAATTTTAACCATGTTAGCTTCTTACCGGGTTATTAAAGAGTTCTCAATATGGCCAGATGATAATATTAGTGAAGAGACTAAAACTGACTATTTTGCCGAAGTGAAAATTAATCAAACGTTATTTTTTTCAATGCTCGGTTTTATAATCACCGCATTCTTTTTAAGCCGCCAGTTTACCTTATTATTATTTGTATTCTTAGGCATGCTAACAGCTAGTCACATCAGGCTAATGAAGTTACGACCCGAGTTAAAATCTTTATTTTGTAAAGATATGATCATAAAATCAATGACTTATTGCTGGGTTATCATCATTGCTGTTTATATGGCATTAAAGGTAGGGCTGTAAACTCAAGTTTTACACTAAATATTCCCATAACATTAGGACGTACATATATTTTGTTGAATACAGAAAAGCGATATTACTACATGGACTCGATGCGTAGCATCTTGATGATGTTGGGAATATTGATACACTCATCTCAAGTTTATAATCCAAATAAAAGTTGGCTAGTAACAAGCGACGATACGCACCCTATATTTAAAATATTGATAGACAATATTATATTATTCAGAATGCCTACTTTTTTTATTATTTCAGGTTTTTTTTGTTTAATGATTCTATCGAGAAAAGGTCTTACGTCATTTTTACTTAATAAATGTCAACGGATCTTATTACCTTTATTTACAACAGTATTTACTCTCAATTTATTACAGTTTTATTTATTTTCACAAAGTGAATTTTCACTTATCAGATATTTATCTTCTGGTGAGTGGGTTTCCCATTTATGGTTTCTCTTAAACTTATTATTTTATTTTATTTTAGCCGCAATATTAATCCCTAACACTCAAAAAGATTCTTATAATTTAGTAAATCGTATTGCAAAATTAATTTGTCGTACTCCCACATTAATTCTACTGTTGACTCTTCCATTTCTATCTATTGCAATTATTGCAACAAATAGTTTAGGAGTTTCTCTTTACAGCGATCTGTATAATATTATTACTATTTACAAACTATTGTCGTACTTGCCTTACTTTATTTTCGGCATATTTCTTTTTTCATCAAAAGAACTACTGCATAAGTTTACTTTAATCGATAAAACAACTCTTTTTTTCTGTTTAATCATTAGTGTCAGCTTGAAGTTTTATCCAATATTAAACAATCCATCGTTCAACAATATTATGCAAGTTTACGCAGATACTTTATTGGCGTGGACTATAGCTTCTTGTATTTTTAGATTTTTTTACCTATTTGCAAATAAACGTTCAAAAATATGGTCACAATTATCTAATGCTTCATATACGGTCTATTTATTTCACCATCTCATTGTAGCCTTGATAGGTTCACTAGCTATAAAGTTAAATTTAGCTCCGATTACAGGTATGTTTTTTTTATTAACCGCAACCCTTTTTATAACCATAATCATTCACAATAAGATAATAAGTAAACAACCTTTATTTAATTTATTATTTAACGGTAAATATAAAAAACAAAGGATTTAATAAGATGTACTCGAATATTTTTAGAAACTTCATAATGCCTGCCTATGAAAAAATTAGATGTAAAAATCTACTACATTTTTTAGATGCTTATGAATCAAGATTAACCTGGTCAAAAGAGCAGTTACAAGCTTATCAGTTACAACAATTGAAATCGTTATTACATCATGCTTATAACAATACTAGCTACTATAAAGACGCTTGGGCAGCAGCAGGCATTACTGATATTGATGATATCCAATCTTTAGCTGATTTTGAAAAACTCCCTGTGGTAACTAAAGATGATATTAGAAATCATTATCAAGATTTCATTTCAACAAAACATGCCAACAATATTAAAAAATCGACCGGCGGCTCAACCGGTCAACCTTTTCATTTTGAATTAGATTTAGAAAGTAACACTAGGCGTGAAGCCGTTATGTGGCGTGGCTATGGTTGGTTAGGCGCAGGGCTGGGACAGAAAACTTTATACTTGTGGGGCGCCGATTTAGGCCAGCCATCTCGTTTTAAAACGATTAAAAATGCACTATACCATGGATTCTACAACCGTAAAATGTTGAATTCATTTGAAATGAATAAACAAAACATGGTCGATTATATTGATAGTATTAATAGCTATAAACCTATAGCGTTTGTTTCGTATGTTAATCCTTTATATGAATTAGCCCGTTATATTATTGACCATAAAATAAAAGTTCATCAACCTAAAACGATGCTAACTGGGGCTGAGCCTTTACATCAATTTCAACGTGAAGTCATTGAACAAGCTTTTAACTGTTCCGTTTATGATACTTTTGGCTGTCGTGAATTTATGTTGATGTCAGCAGAATGTCGAGAGCACAAGAGTTTACATATTAATTGTGATCATCTTGTCGTAGAAACAGTGAATGAAGAGTTTGACACCGTTAAGAATGAAAGTGGTGATTTACTCATTACTGATTTACATAATTACGGATTTCCACTGATCCGTTATGTTAATGGAGATCGAGCCACATTAGTTGAAGAGCCTTGCCCATGTGGTAATCCCCTACCCATAATGAAAAGTGTTGATGGCAGAAAATTGGATATTATTAAAACACCTACTGGAGGCAGTATCCCAGGTGAGCTTTTCCCGCATTTATTTAAAGAATATAAAGGCATCATTAAATTTCAGATTAAACAAACCGTGATAAATGCACTCGATATTTTTATTATTACTAACGACCAGTTTACTGAAGACGATAAACAAAATATCCGCGAAGAAATAAATAAATATAGTAAAATGAGTTTACAGTTAAATTTTCATTTTGTTGATGAAATTCCCCTTACAGCAGCAGGGAAACATAGGGTAACTATTTGTGAAATATAATAAAAAAATGGTTATCATAACCAACCTTTATCCCTTACCTTGGCAGCAAAATAGAGCAACATTTAATAAGCAGCAGTTTGAACTGTTAAAAGATGATTATGATGTTTCGATACTCGTACCGATAGCTTTTCCTGATTGGTTTAAGCACATGAAACAAATCACTAACAATACCAATGTGCGATATGCCCCCTACTTTTACTTACCTAAGTTGGGACGTCGATTTTATAGTGTTTCGATGTTTTTATCCTTATTACTCCATTCAGGGTTTTGGCTAAAAAAACAAAATATACAGATCATTTTTGCGAGCTGGGCTTTTCCTGACGCGGTTGCCGCGAGTTGGTTAAGTAAACTATTTCGTACTAAATTCTTTTTTAAAGTCCATGGTAGCGACATTAACTTACACGGTAAAATTCCAGCGAGAGCCAAACAAATCGTTAAAGCTAGCATTCATGCAGATGGTATTCTTTGTGTTTCTAAAGCGTTATCACAAGAAATGGTAAGCTTGGGTATTAATGAGAGTAAGATTTCTGTGATCTATAATGGTGTTGATCATAGTAAATTTGGGGCTAAAATATATCCTGCTCCCGTTAATAGCTATGTTTTATTTGTTGGTAATCTCAAGCATGACAAAGGTGTTTTAGAGCTAGTAAGGGGTTTTGCTAAAATCAGCCATCAACATCCTGAACTGCATTTAATTTTTGCCGGTGATGGCGCTGAGAAAAATAACATCATTTCTTGTGCAGAAAAATTCAATATTTCAGCTAAGGTTTCTTTATTGGGTAGTGTTGAGCACAATGCCCTGCCTGAACTTATCTCATGCGCAAAAATATTAGCTTTGCCTAGCTATAACGAAGGTGTTCCTAATGTTGTTCTAGAAGCAATGGCGTGCGGCACCACCATTTTAGCTACCAAGGTAGGCGGTATTCCAGAAATTGTTGATGAGAGCATTTGTGGTACATTAATTACACCAAAATGCGAAGATGCTGTTGCTAATGGCCTAACACACATTTTAGCCCAAGAGTGGAGTGAAGATAAAATCAAACAACATAGTCAAAAATTTACCTGGGAAACCAATAAACAACAACTACTTGGCTTACTATCAAAAAATTGAATTTGAACAATAAAGTTATATTGGCAAAAAGGTAATTACTGTTACAATACCTATTATAACTCTTTTATTTTTCGACGGTTTAAACGTAATGTTCAATAAGCTTAGGTACTTCATTAGATCAAAGCTATTGCCTGATAGTTTATTTTTAATCGACCGAGCTAAAAAATCTAATACTCTTTATTTAACCTTTGATGACGGTCCGGTAAAAGGCATAACCACAGATTTACTTAATGTACTTGATGAGTTTCAGGTAAAGGCTACCTTTTTTATTATGGGAAAGTGTGCCGAAGCTCACCCTGAAATAATTAAAGATATACACCATCGTGGACATACATTAGCCAATCATACCTATAACCACCCGCCGTTTCATAAAATATCGCTAGATAAAAAAATAACGGAAATTATGTCGACCAATGAGCTACTTAAGCAGTTAACTTTACAAAGGTGTACTTTATTTCGTGCTCCACAAGGAAGATGGGATCTTAAGTTATTAGGCGCTTTATTTCGTATGAAAATGACGGCAGTCCACTGGAGTCGCGATTCTATGGATTTCCGCAAAGAGTCACCCGATATAATTACTAAGCGATTAGTTGATAATCCCTTAAAGTCAGGCGATATTGTACTATTTCATGATGATGACCCTCGTTGTATTGAGTCACTTAGAACTTTAATACCTCACTGGCAATCTCAAGGGTTCAACTTTAAAGCATTGGAGAATAAAAAATAGTGAATATTCTATTTCATCATAGAACAAGAGGCCGAGGTGCCGAAGGTGTTCATATTCGCGGTGTAGTGAAAGGTTTAACACAACTGGGGAATAACGTCACTATATTATCACTTCCAGGTGCTGAACCTGAAGTTGAAGACCAATTTCAAGAACCAACAGTACATATCAATAAAAACAGTGAAACACCTAAAAAAAGCAGCTTCTCTTGGCTTTCTGATATCACTAAACATGTACCTGAATTTGTTTTTGAAATGTTCGAATTAGCTTTCAATATAATTGCAGTATTTAGGCTTAGAAAATCCGTTCGAGAAAATAAAATTAACTTGGTTTATGAGCGCTATTCGTTGTTTATGTTCATCAGCGTATGGTGGGCAAAACGTCACAATATTCCTATTATTTTAGAAATTAATGACTCATGCCAGGTAGAGCGTGTAAGGGCTTTAACATTTAGAACTTTAGCAAGAAAAATAGAACGATGGATTTTTCAAAACGCAACAGGTTTAGTCTTTATTTCAAGCCGCTTCAAAGAAGTCGCTGAACAAGCTTATGGCCGAATAGCACCTTGTGTTGTTTCACCCAATGCCGCCGATTTAGATAAATTTATTATTAACGAGCAAGCTGGCATTGAGCTAAAAAAGTCGTTAGGCATTGAAGACAAACTTGTGCTTGGCTATGTGGGTGCTTTTGTTCATTGGCATGGTATTGACTGGTTTGTGGATTTAATTTGTGAACGTTTAGCTGATAATCCTAATTTGGTTTTATTATTAGTCGGTGACGGTGTTGCTTTTGAGCCAATAAAAGCTCGAGTTACCAACGCTGGCGTTGAATCTCAGGTGATAATGCCAGGAAAAGTAGAACACGCTAAAGTGTCTTCTTACTTATCCGCCATGGATTTTGGTATATTGCCAGACTCAAACGACTACGGTTCGCCGATGAAATTATTTGAATTTATGGCGATGGGTAAAGGTATGGTTGCCCCTGATTTTTCACCAATTGCCGAAGTAGTGACCGATAACGAAACAAGTTGGTTATTTCCTGCCGGTGATAAAGAAGCCTGTATTGAAAAAGTACTTACTATTGCTAATGATAAAAATGCTCACATTCAAGTTGGCTTAAATGCACGTGCTTATATAGAAAAAGAACGACAATGGAAACATAACGCTGAACAGCTATTATCACTTTTAATTAGAGATAAAATATAACGATGCGTAACATCACCGCAGATTTAAAAAGAAAACAGCAAATTTTCGCTGAAGATGGCGCCCAAGTTAGTATGCTAAGGATATGCATGGCTGACGGTACAAGTGCTAATGTAATTTACCGTTGTATGAGATGGTGTGCGAGCCACCACCTTGGCTTAATAGCTTATTTTTTTCAATGGCTTAACAAATTTATGAACGGTTGCATTATTGGAAGTGGTGCCAATTTTTCTGCAGGTTTTGTTATTATGCACCCAGTTGGAATTGTAATAAATTCTAAAGTAGTCGGAGGCATGAATATTACCTTAGAAAGCGGCGTTGTCATTGGTGACGAAAAAGGTCAATCGCCAATCTTAGAGAATAATATTTTTGTCGGCTCCGGAGCAAAAATTATAGGCTCTCTTACTGTCGCGGATAATGTAAAAATTGGCGCAAATGCTGTTTTAACTAAAAACGCTGAAAAGGGTGCTACTATGCTGGGTATTCCAGCTAAGCCTTATAAAAAGAAAACCTGTGGAGTAACAAGTTAATGGTAGTATTGTTTTGGACCAGTATAGCGTTAATAATTTATAGTTATTTCGTTTACCCGTTATGCTTATTCTTTTTCAGTGGTATCAAACAAGCTTTTAGTGACACAAAATACCTCTGGCGCAGACGCCAACGCCGTATTATTGACAGAGAAGACTTGCCCGCTGTATCCATTATTATTGCGGCCTACAATGAGGAATCCTGTATTAAATCGAGAGTAGAAAATTTACTTACGTTAGATTATCCCGCAGATAAATTAACTTTTTTAATTGGCTCAGATGGTAGTAATGATAATACCGCGGCAATACTTTCTCAATTTAACGTAAATAATTTACAGGTACACATTTTTCAAGAAAATCGTGGAAAAATGAGTGTACTAAATGAACTAGTTGAGCATGCGAAAGACGACTTTATTATATTTTCAGATGCCAACACTCATTTTAAAAAAGATGTAATTCAACAATTAACTCGGCATTTTAATAATGAAAAAATTGGTGCTGTTTGCGGGGAGTTGCATCTTGTTGATGGTGATTCAGGTGACAACAAAGATAATGTCTATTGGCGTTACGAACAAATATTAAAATTTCATGAATCACGATTAAATGCATTACAAGGTGCTAACGGTGCTATTTATGCTATTAGAAAATCGCTTTTTATTCCTTTGCCTGCTAATACCATCGTTGATGACTTTCAAATAGCCATGAACATAGCTAAACAAGGTTTTCGTTTAGTTTATGACCCTGAAGCAATTGCTATTGAAGAAATTGCGCCAAATCTAAAAGAAGAAGAAGGGAGAAGGATTCGAATCGGTCTAGGAAATTACCAAGCATTATTTAAAATGCCTTGGGCACTCAACCCCTTACTAGGCTGGCGATTTATTGCTTACATTAGCCATAAGGTATGTCGCTGGTTCGTTCCTCACTTTATGTTATTAACTTTCCTTAGTAATATTGCGCTACTTGAACAAACGTTTTATCAAGTAACTTTTTTAGGGCAAGTTTTATTTTATTTAATTGCGTTTTACGGAATAAAACGTCAATCAAATAACAAAAAAATATCCAGTTTAGTTGCACTGGTCGCTTTTTTCGTTGCGATGAACTTTGCTTTAATGCGTGGGTTCATCAAATATTTCAGTTCCAATGTACAAGGAACATGGCAAAGGACTACTCGCTAGTGTCTATATTATTATTACTAACTTTAGGTTTTTTAGGTTTTTTTCTTATTTTAAAAAAGAAAAACATGTTGGAGTGGATCCCTGAATATATTAAACAACGGATGAGTAAATCTAAATCTGAAAGCACGAATACGAAACATATTATTTTTTCATTTGTTGATCACTATGAACCACAATGGGGAAAGCCAAATGATATTGATGTAGAACGAAGTCGTGTAGACCGTTGGTGTAAAGATTATCCAGCAATGGCAAATAAACACATTGATGCAAACGGCGTTCATCCTCAACATACCTTCTTTTACCCTGAAGAAGAATATCGTGTAGAGCATTTAGACAAAATAGCGAAAATGTGTCGTGATGGTTTCGGTGAAATAGAGGTACATTTGCATCATGATGATGATACTTCAGAGAACTTACGTGCTTCAATTACTCAGTTTTGTCATGTTCTTCATAATGATCATGGCGCTTTATCTCATCACCCAGAAACAAACCAGTTAATGTATGGATTTATCCATGGTAATTGGACTTTAGACAACTCTGGCCATAACGGTAAACTTTGTGGTGTTAATGATGAATTAATTGTTCTAAAAGAAACTGGCTGTTATGCCGACTTTACCTATCCATCAGCACCACATGCTACACAACCCAAAACAATTAATAGCATTTACTACGCAAAAGATGATCCCCTAAAGCCTAAATCTCACAACACGGGTATTAACGTTGAAGTGGGAGGGAGCCCTTGGGGTGACTTAATGATGGTTAATGGACCATTAATGCTTAATTGGAAAAAACTTAAAAAAGGTATTTTCCCACAAATTGAAAATTCAGATATTCGAAAAGGCATGGAACCCACAAACGATCGCGTCGATTTATGGGTAGATGCTAATGTTCATGTGAAAGGAAAGCCCGATTGGATATTCATCAAGGTTCATACACATGGTACTCAAGAAAGAGATATGGATGTTTTACTAGGACAACCTGTTGACGATATGTTTACGTATTTAGAAGCTAAATATAACGATGGTGATGCACACCAACTTCATTATGTAAACAGCAGAGAAATGTATAATATGATCAAAGCCGCTGAGGCAAATGAAACAGGAAGCCCTCACCAATTTCGTGACTATATATTGCCCAAACCTAGCTTTATTGCTAAAAAATAATGATAATAAATAAAATAAAAATGCGAATTAGCCGTTATTTTGGTTTGACATCAATTTTATGGAAGAATAGAAAAAATGGTGTTTATTGTTTTAATTTTCATAGAATTGGTGATGTAAACAACTGCCTTTATGACCCCGGTGTGTTTTCTTGCACTGAAGAAGATTTTGAGAAATATTTAATATTTATTAAAAATAATTTTAAAATAATTGATCAAGACACCCTCATAAAAATGATTGAAAGTGGTGTTTCTCCCAATAATAGATTTGCTCATATAACTTTCGATGACGGTTACATAGATAATTACGTATTAGCTTTTCCAATTTTAAGATCGCACAATATACCTGCAACTTTTTTTGTGGCAACTAGTTTAATTGAATCTAATATCACTCCTTGGTGGGATGAAATCGCGTGGCACATTAGGAATTGTTCTAAAAAGACAATACAACTGTCTTCGTGGCAAAAATCTGTCTATTTAGATAAGTTAAACTGTATAAACAATATTAAAAAAGTGCTGAGTCAATGTAAATCTTCCTCACAAACCATTGAGGAACAATTAATTGAACTACGAACAGTTACTGGTTTAACATTATCGCAGGGGGAAAATGAATTTATGACATGGGCACAACTTCTTGAAATGGAGTTAGCAGGCATGACTATTGGCGCACACTCCCATTCACATCGTATTTTGTCAAGTTTAAGTCAGTCAGAGTTATCATATGAGCTGCGTTACGCAAAAGAATTATTAGAAGCGAAGTTAACTAAAAAGATTGTTTCTATCTCTTACCCTGTAGGGAATAAGACAACATATAATAAAGAAATGTTTAATGAAATAGAGCAACAAGGTTATGAAGTAGCATTCTCGTTTCGCTATTATCTAAATCAACATTTAGTACACAATAAATATCAACTAGCAAGATTATCAATTTCAGATTCGTTCAAGGAAACTAGGTTTATGGAACATTGCTTAAGTGCTCCAAAACTATAAATAAAGATTGAATTTCAAGCACGATTTAAAGATTATATTAGATGATAAGCTTAGTATGCCTCTATAGCTCGTTTAAGAACAATAAACTTGTGTAATAGTAGCTTTGTAACGAAACACTGCAACAAAGCCATGATGACTGCATTCTTAAAGATATTTCAAGCTCTCTGTATGTAAATATTAATTAACGACCTTTACCAAACAAAACAATTTCAACGGTTCTAATTAAAATTAATAAGTCCAACATAAAGCTACGGTGCTTAATATAATACAAGTCATATTTAAGCTTCTCTAATGAATCTTCTTCTGTTGAACCATAAGGGTACTTTAATTGTGCCCAGCCTGTTAAGCCTGGCTTAACATTATGACGTTCGTTGTAGTAAGGTAGGTTTTTAATAAGCTGCTGAACAAATTCAGGACGTTCTGGACGCGGGCCAACAAAACCCATATCGCCACGAATAACATTTAAAATTTGTGGTAATTCATCTACACGGTATTTACGAATAAATTTACCAATCGTTGTTGTGCGATCATCGTTTTCAGAGGCCATTTGGGCGCCATGTTTTTCGGCGTCGATACGCATACTTCTAAATTTATAAATATTGAACGCTTGGCCGTCAAGACCAACTCGCTCTTGAAGATAAAAAATAGGAGCTTTCATGCCTTCGTCTAATTTAATAAGTAGTGCGGTGATCAGCATAACGGGCCAAGTAACCAATATTAGAGCAATGGCGATACCCGCATTGAATACCCAATCTAAGGTATTACGTAAATGGTTACCTGAAGCAAAACCATTTGAATAGATAACCCAACTTGGATAAATAAGGTTTACCGCTATTTGGCCTGTTTCTCGTTCTATAAAGTCGAGTATTTCGGTAACTTCTACGCCACGTATTTTACAGGCAAAAAGTTCATCAACCGGTAAATTATCACGACGTTCGTCGCTCGCCACAACTATTTCGTCTATACCATGCTCTAACGCATAATTAACCAGAGAACCCTCTAATGCAATACGGTTTTCATTAACGATACCTGTTTCGGTATCACCCGGCATAATAACAAAGCCGTGCATGTAAAACCCTTGTCTGTCGACATCTCGACGCATACGTTTTTCAATGATAGAGGCTCGGTCTCCTGCGCCAAGTACTAAGACGACACGCTTACTAAAACCAAAAAAGTCGACTTTAAGCGTTATATAACGAAACGCACTATCAATAATGAGACTGAACAATGCAGCAAGAGCAAGTAATTCAATTTTTAAGGCATGTTGGCCATATAATGGATTAATTAACGTGGCAATGAAAAAGCCAATCGCCACTGAAACCAGCAAACGCCTGACAATACCGCGATAATTTTCACGGAGTTTAGAGTTGTATAAACCCAAAGCTAATAAAGATAACTGTACAATAAGTGCAAAAACGACGGCACAAATCATCAGTAAATCATGAGGAATATCTTGATGTTCAACAAACAAAAACAAGCTATTTAAATAGACAGTTAATAATAATGAACCTGCAAAAAAAATCATCTCGATAATAACTAAAGATTTACTACCAGAGGATAAATCTCGAAATTTTGGGCTAGACATATTTATTAATTATTCCCTTTTACGATTAACAACACTAACACTTGCTCGTTTATGATTTTCAATGCGAAACGCTTAAAATCCCAATAAACTTAAGCGCCTGAGATAATAACAAGAATTACAACTGATTTACACTTATTAAATGTTGTGCAAGAGCTGTAAAAATCACATACAATCATATAGCTTAGTACTAATTTAATAAATTCGACGTATAGAGAAGGTTATAACCATGGAAAAAAATATGTTCGCTAAACTAAAAACGGCCACGCTATTAATTTTGGCTTATGTTATTTCGGGTTGTAGTGCATTAACTTTGCCGCCAGCAACCATACATCAATCAAATACCGTTGATGTTGCTTCTTACAAATACTTAATTGGTGCCGGAGATGTAGTTAATATATTCGTATGGCGTAACCCTGAGGTTTCAGGCACATTTGTCGTGCGCCCCGATGGTATGATTACCACCTCTTTAGTTGAAGACATTCCTGTCTCTGGAAAAACGCCTACCGAGCTTGCCCGCACCATTGAAGAAATTTTGGCCACTTATTTAAGAGAACCGGTTGTTACGGTAACGGTTAATAACTTTGTTGGTCCGTTTAGTGAGCAGATTCGTGTTATTGGTGAAGCCGCTGAACCTAAATCAATTAATTATACTCAGCAGATGACGCTACTTGATGTGATGATTCAAGTGGGTGGGTTAACTGAATTTGCAGACGGAAATGATGCCGTATTAGTAAGAATTGAAAATGGCCTACAAAAACAATATGAAATTTATATCGAAGATTTAATTAAAAATGGCGAAATAGGTGCAAACGTTGATGTTTTGCCAGGTGATATTATTGTTATCCCTGAAACTTGGTTTTAGTTTTTAGTTGCTACTAAATAACAATCACCTATTTTATTAATCGCCTGTATTTAGAGGTCAGGAATGCAAGAAGTACTCGAACAAATTTTAGATTATTTAAAAGGTATCTGGATAAAACGCCGTTACCTTATGGTCGCCACATGGCTTATTTGCCCTATGGGTTGGTTTGCAGTTTCACAACTTCAAGATACTTATGAGTCAGAAGCACGTGTATTTGCAGATACTCAATCGATTTTAGGCCCTTTATTAAAGGGAATGACGGTTGAATCTAATCCTGATGAACAAATAAGCTTAATGGTAAAAACATTATTAAACCGCCCTAACTTAGAGCGCATTGCTAGAATGACTGATTTAGATGTTCAAGCGAATACGCCACAAGAATTTAATGATTTAATTGAGCGCTTAACAACCGGTATATCCATTAAAAAAACTGGTGGTAGAAGACAGAACATTTTCAATATCTCTTTCTCTGATAAAGACCCTGTAATGGCACGCGATGTTGTGCAATCAGTAATAACGGTATTTATTGAAACGACGCGAGGCGAAAATCGTAAAGATTCAGATTCCGCGCAAAAGTTCCTTGATAGCCAAATTAATGAATACGAAAACCGTTTATTAAAAGACGAAGCACGCTTAACTAATTTTAAACAAAAATACAGTGAAGTACTTCCTAATCAATACGGTGGCTATTACGACAAACTTAATAATGCTAAAGAGCAATTAAAGACTATTGAGTTGGTTTTATTGGAAACAAAAACCCAATTAGAGAGTTCAAAATCTAAACTAAACCAATCGTCTACTGCTGAATCTGCTCAGCAAAATAATATTGTTGATTCAAACAGTGTTAAAACCACCTATGACGATCGTATTGCTGAACTTCAAGGGCAATTAGATACATTACAGCTTAGATATACAGAGCAGCACCCTGATGTGCGAGAAGTTCAACGACGTCTGGAGCATTTATCGAAAAAAAGAGAAGCTGAGATAGAACAGTACTTGTCAAACAGTAATGACGCGGGTAGTGAGTATGCGCCAATTAGCCAAAACCCCGTAATTCAAGATATTCAAATTCAAGTTAATCAGCTTGAAGGTCAAGTTGCTTCAATGGAAGTAAGAGCCAATAACTACAGAAATACGGTTAAAGAACTGGAAAACAAAATTCATACTTTGCCTGAAATTGAAGCCGAATTAGTGGCGCTCAATCGTGGTTATGATATTACTAAAAAGCAATATGAAGACTTGCTGGAACGTAAAGAAAAAGCACAAATAGGTCAGTCTGCTAATGAAACGACTAGTAAAATAAATTTCAAGGTTATTGACCCTCCTCGTGCACCTTTACAACCCGCGGGTCCCAAACGATTCCTGTTTTATGTGGTTGTTACCTTTTTAGGCGTTGGCGTTGGTTTGGGGTTATCTTTTTTATTCAGTCAAATAAACCCTGTTGTGACTTCAAGTAGCCAAGTTGCTCGCGCAACCGGCATTCCTATCTTTGGTATTGTTTCAGCTACTGAAAATTTAGGTCTACAAAGTAAAGACAAACGTAAAACGATTCTATTTTTTGTATCTAATAGCTTGTTGATTTTAATATTAGGCTTTTTCATTGCCTATTCGCTATTTCCAGACGCAATACAGGCGCCAATACATAGGATTTTTAATTTATGAGTACTATAGAGAAAGCACTCGCAAAGCAAAAAATGGCTCAACAACAAAATGCATCGTCGGTTACCGAAGAGATCATTGTTGATACATCGCCCAAAATAAACAAAGCTGCAGAAAACTACGGTAATAATGAGGTTTTGATACTCGATAAACAAGATCTTGAAAACCGGGGTTTTCTCATTGATAACGGCACAAGAAAAAGCATTAAAGATGAGTTTCGTCAAATTAAACGTAAACTATTAAATAATGCTTTCGGGGCTAGTGCTAAAACGCTCAACAATAGTAACTTGGTGATGGTGAGCAGCTCTAAACCTAATGAAGGTAAAACCTTTATTTCAATCAACCTCGCGTTAAGTATCGCTTTAGAGCAAGATAAAACGGTACTATTGATTGATGCTGATGTTTTGCGCCCAAGCATAAATAGAGAATTAGGTTTTAAACAGGTTCCTGGTTTGATTGAATATTTACTGGGTCAAAAAAACGACATTTCAGAAATAATGTACAGCACCAATATTGATAAGCTTAAAGTTATTCCTGCTGGCGAACCACATCATCTTTCTAATGAGCTATTAGCCAGTGACCGAATGGAGTCTTTAGCTAAAGAATTAGCAGAGCGATACCCAGACAGAATTGTCATTTTTGATTGTCCTCCTTTAATTGGTGTTACTGAAACTTTAGTCTTAGCGAACTTAATGGGCCAAGCTTTAGTGGTGGTTGAAGAATCAAAAACACTGTTAGCTGACATTGAAAAAGCAACAGAAAATCTCAATGAAGATTTAGCACTAGGTTTAGTGTTAAATAAAGCAATCAGATCTCACAAGGATATGTATGGCTATTACGGTTATGGATACGGCACTAAATAAAAAAGTATTAGCCACAGCAATATTTGCCATTTTATCTGCAAGTATATCTGCAGGGGAATGGCAATTTCAGCCACAGCTAATTCTTGATGAAACCTATTCAGATAATGTTAATTTGACGAGTAATGATAAAACATCAAGTTTGGTCAGCCAGCCAGGTCTTGAGTTAAGTACACTCTTTTCATCAAAGAAATTAACCTTCAACTTTGATTCAAAAAGTATCTATGCTCTATACAGCCATGACCATGATACCGATGATGACTTTCATACCTTAGACAGCTCTTTACGCCTAAAGTTAGGGCCTAAAGGCTTAGTATTTATGACGAGTGCTACGATAACGAATCAAACAAGAAACTCTTCCCGTAATGCACTTGCTGATATTGTTTCTGGTGATACCACTCGAGTTGAGAATTATTCCGGTGGTTTAGCCTATTCAGTTAACAATAGTGCTTTCATTATAAATACTGGCATTCTATACCAAACAACTAAAACACAAGACGGCATAGGCGAGCGAGAAGGTTATGCGGCCAACTTTATGACGAATAATGGCTCTTCTGCCCGTAATATTTACTGGGATGGAACAGCTGAGTATGCTGACTATAGTAATCAAGGTCGAGACGGCCAGCTATTTAAAGGTGAAGTGAAAGTAGGCTTGATTACCAACTACAATATTACTCCTTTTCTACGTTACTATGATGAAACCAATGAAGGTGATCTTGCTAATAACAGTTCATTACTTGAATCAGACTCTTACGGTGGTGGTTTACGTTGGCTAATAACCCCTAGGCTAGTGCTAGACCTCTCTTATAATACACCTACAGGTACTCAATTAGATCTCGACGGTAATGAACAAGAAGACTATACAGCAGCCAGCATTCTCTGGGAGCCTACTCAAAGAACAAAATTAAAAGTTGATTATGGTCAGCGATTTTATGGTGAAAGTTATGGCCTTGATTTCACTCATAAGAACAAGCGTTTAACCAATAGCATTACTTATGTTGAAGAGGTTAGAACATTTACTCGTAATAATTATGAAAGCGTTGCTTTAGGTACATTCTTGTGTCCTGAAAGTGCGATTTCTGACGCGTCGGCCTGTTTTGTTAACAATGATGATAATATTAATGTTGACGATTATCAGTTGGTAAATTTAACTGACTTTGTTTTGGTCGAAGATATTGGTTTATCATTAAACAAAGAATTGAAGTGGTTGTCGGAATTAGCATTGCCACGAACTACCTTCAATATTTCAATCTCTAGCTTAACCCGTGAAAATTTAAATACACGTGTTGAAAATGAAGATCAAGGTGCCTCATTTTCAGTTAAACGTAAAGTCAGTGGTAAATCAAATATAAAGCTAGCCCTTGAATATACCGATACCCATTTTTTACTTGGACAAGATAATGAACGCCAAGATCGCTACCGACGTTATAGCCTTGAATACGACAAATCGCTAAACAGTAAACTCTCCATTAAATTAGGTGTAAGTCACCTTAACCGTAGTTCAACTACCCAATCGTTCAATTATGAGGAAGACAGAGTCTACTTCAATTTCAGTAAAGGTTTTTAGCAGTATGTACGAAAATTATTATGGTTTTAAAGAACGTCCTTTTCAGTTAAGTCCCGATCCACGTTTCTTTTTCGCATCAAGTAATCACCAAAGAGCGATGTCTTATTTACAATATGGTTTAGACCAAGGTGAAGGTTTTATCGTAGTAACGGGTCCTATTGGTACGGGTAAAACGACCATCGCTCGTAACCTGCTTAATAATATTGCTGACGATTCAATTATTGCCGCTCAACTTGTTACCACAAAACTTGACCCGCAAGAATTACTTGAACTTGTTGCCTTTGAATTTAAAATTTCGGTTAAAGGTAAAAGTAAAGCTGAGCTATTACAGTCAATTGAACAGTTTCTTATTGATTTGAATCGCCAAGGTAAGCGCGCTTTGTTGATTGTTGATGAAGCACAAAATTTACCAATAGAAACGGTTGAAGAACTTCGCATGTTATCTAACTTTCAACTTGATAATAAGCCATTGATACAAAGCTTTCTTCTCGGACAAGAAGAACTTAAAGATATTATTCAAGCGCCTAATATGGAGCAATTTCGTCAACGTATTATTGCTTCAGCACATTTAAAGCCACTGACAAGTGAAGAAGTAAAAGAGTATATTAACCATAGATTACATCAAGCGGGTTGTAATAAAGAAACTCTTTTTTCGGATGATGGCTTCGCTATTATTCATGAAAAAACCTTAGGTGTGCCCAGAAAAATCAATATTTTTGTTGACCGCTTATTACTCTTCGGCTTTTTAGAAGAGCTAACCTGTATTGATGTTGATGCTATTAATGAAGTTGCCCTAGAAATGCAGGTAGAGCTAACAGGTTCACTGCACAAAACTCAATTAATGAGTAACGAACCCACCCAAGCAAACGCGCAACTTATTGTAAATTCAACTGAGAATGTTGAAAACATGAAAGAAATATTAAGAGAAGTCGAAGATATATTAGAGTCATCAATTAAGCAAAAAATTAAAATGGCTCGCTATGTTGATAAACTGCTTAAGCAAAAAAGCCGTTTGTATGCAGAAGCTAATATCGACTTAACGGCTAACAAAGGTACTGAACAAGATAAAGGTTAATAAATTTAAGTAAAATAGAAGGTTTTGCTACGGCCAAAACCTTCTACGTATTTTCTACTTACCTGCCAACACCCTAAGTTTCATTAATGGTTAGACCATATTTTTCAATTAATGAATATAAAGTAGGTCGAGTTACACCGAGTAATTCTGCTGCTTTTGACATATTTCCTTCGGCTAGCGCATAAGCTTTTTGAATAGCGAGTGATTCAGCTTTTTCACGTACAGAACGTAAGTTCAAAGATAATTCAAATTCAGTATTAGTGTGGTCAAAAAAGCCTAAGTCAAACGCCGTTACTTGTGTACCTGTAGTCATAATTACCGAACTTTTAACTTTGTTCTGAAGTTCACGAATATTACCTGGCCACTTATGCGCTTTAATTGCACTTAAACCGTCTTCTGAAAAGCTTTTTACATTACGTTTATACTCAAGTGCGTACATCTGTAAAAAATACTGGGCAAGTATCAATACATCTTCATCTCGGTCGCGTAAAGGTGGAATATTTAAGGTGATTTCACTAACGCGGTAAAATAAGTCTTCACGGAAAGTTTTATCTTTAACCATTTGTTCTAAGTTTTGATTGGTTGCACAAACCACTCGAACATCTACATTGATTTCTTGTCGTCCACCAAGGCGCTCAATCGTTTTTTCTTGGAGAAATCGTAATAGTTTTGCTTGTAAACTAAAGGGCATGTCTCCAATTTCATCTAAAAATAAAGTGCCACCTTCTGCACATTCTATTTTTCCTTTGGTTGCACGGTGTGCTCCTGTGAAGGCACCTTTTTCGAAACCAAATAACTCACTTTCTAATAGATTTTCAGGAATTGAGGCACAATTAATCGCAACAAAAGGCTTTTTACTGCGGTCGCTGGCAATATGAACAGCATTAGCGGTAACTTCTTTACCGGTACCGCTTTCCCCTAACAGTAATGCTGTTATTTGTGTTGGCGCAATACGTTTGACCATCATGCGTAAACGGTCAATCGCTTCACTGTTACCGATAATGCCAATATCGCTACCCGCAACTTCGCGCAATTTTCGATTTTCTTCTTCGATAGCGGCGACACTAAAGGCGCGCGCAATGATGACATTGATAACGTCAGGGTCTATCGGTTTTTGGTAAAAGTCGTATGCCCCCGCTGAAATCGCTTTTAATGCATTTGTGCGATCGTCATTGCCAGTAATAACAATAACTTTTGTATGAGGCGCTATCGTTAGAATTTCTTGAAGTGCCGCTAAACCTTCAGTAGCATTAGCTTCATCAGGCGGCAAGCCTAAATCAAGCGTGACAACCTTGGGTTCATGGCGACGTACTGCCGCAATAGCACTATCGCGGTCTGAAGCTAATACAGCTTCATAATCTGATAAGCTCCATTTGAGTTGTTTTTGTATTCCTTTATCATCATCAATGATCAGTAACTTTTCCATACTGCTAAAACCCTTTTCTTATCACAACGTTAGCTTTCAATAATTCACTCATAAACAGGGTTTATGGGTAGGTCAATAATAAATGTAGTCCCTTTCCCTTCAATACTTTCAACCTTAATAAGCCCTGCAATACCCTCAATAAACTGCTTCGCTTCAAAAACACCAATACCCATACCCGCATTACCTTTGGTGGTATCAAAAGGCTTAAACAGTCGGTTATTAATAAAATGCTTCGACATACCACAACCGTTATCTGAAATTTTTATTCCTATATGGTTGTCTTGCTGAGTAAGCTGTACTTTAACCCAACCTTGCTTATTTGTCGCTTCTTGTGCATTTTGTATCAAGTGGTTGAGTACTGAATGAAATGTTTCGCTATGAATGGCCATTTCACAGCTATTAATTTTTTCAAATGTCACAAGCGGTAAACTAATATTTCGCTGCTCTACTACACTGCTAATCAACTTTGCCATATCAACTAACTGGCTTTCAGACTGCGCCATTTGTTTATTGCGTAATTGCGATAAAACTTTTGATAAGCGCTCAGTGGCTGACTCAACCGTTTCAAAAACATCAGCAATAAACTCTGGGTTATCACGGTGCTTTTTAGCGTTAGTGCTGATTAAGGCTAACTGTGCTTGCACATTTTTCAAATCATGTACTAAAAAAGCGGACATACGATTAAAAGCGTCAAATTGTTTCGATTCGGCGAGTTTATCGTTAGCTTCATGTAAGGATATAAAGTTTCCTAGTTGTTTTGATATCGCAAAAAGTAAATCTCTGTCTTCCCAATTTAATTGCTTAACTTCGTTTTTACCTGCTAAAAAGAACATGCCATAAAAAGCTTTACCAATAAAAATAGGTACAACAATTCTTATATTATTTGCATCAATTAGCGGTAAATTTAACGACAGGTTAGGATAAATAGTTGGGGTATGCTTATATTCGTCAATATCAATGATCCAACCTTGCTGCTGACAAAAAGTGCTGCATTGGATTAGTTGGTCATTGAAAGAATCATCAAAAGTAATATTCTCACAGTATTGCACGCTAAATCGTTGATCAGTCACTTTTTTTAGAATAGCGCCGCCATGAGCATCAACTTTAGACATCATAATTTGTGTCGCCATTTGATAATAGCTTTCTGCGTTAGTGGTTTCTATTTTGCCAATTAAATTTAACCATTCATCTCGGTATTCGTACTTATTGGCAAAAAAGTTTTTCGCGATAAATACCTTTAGTTTTCGGCGTAAAGATTCTGTGATCAATAAAGCGACAAGCACCAAGCTACCAAGCATTAGAAAACCAATACTAACGACACTTCCCCACTCACCACCGATGTAATTAATGACATAACCTGCCAGTGCCATAACCAGTAAATAAATACCCGCAATCATCAACATCGAGCTATAAAAAACCACATGTCGAGACACAAAAATGCGCACAGAGCCATTACGAATTCGACGTGTGCTGATGAGCAATAACGGAACAATTATTAGAGAAATATAGCCTCGGCTGAACCAAAAATTAAAATCGACACCATCAACCATGGTCGCTTGCGCATATAAAATGAAGTCAAAAATAGCCACACTCGCCAACGCAATAACCATAGGCCAAATAGCCCAACGCACTTGCGAATTTGCACTGCGATAAAGTTGTTCAAGCAGTACTAAGCTCCATAAATTGAGCACAATAAAAAGGAGAAATATATATTCGTAAGAATAGTTGAGTAGAGAGCTGGTTAACCAACACACCAACATTAACATCCCCCAAATACTCACGTATTGACGAATATAATAATTAGCGATAATAGCTTTAAAGGAGCGATGTTCTGTATTGCAAAGTACAATTAATAACGACCAACAGGCTATTTTAAAAGCATCAGCAAACATTGCCCACTGCAAACTAAAACCGAGTTTGATTTGCAATGCTGCCACAACATTTGCAATAACCGTTACCAGCGTAGAAATTAGCACCCAGCGAGCAAGAGTTGTATTGTTGCGCGCTGCAAAAATAAGTAATGCAAAAACAAAATAAGCGGCGCTAGCTAACGAATAACCGAAGAGTCCTAATGAGTCCATAATATAAACTTCTTATTGAGTTTTTGTTTAATTGTTTTGTTGTACTTTTTCTTTAGTAAATATTTGCGTTAATACCGGTACCAGTAAAAAACTAGCAATCGCTGACACACATAACCCAGAAATAATAACCGTACCTAGCGGTTGCCATAAACCGCCACCAAAAAGTGTTAATGGCAATAAGCCACCAATGGTTGTTAACGTTGTTAATAATATTGGCGTAAAGCGGGTGGCACTTGCATCGAGTATTGCTTGCTGTAAATTATTTGATTCAGCCATATTACGGTTCGTTGTATCGATCAATATGATGGCGTTATTCACCACAATACCGAACAAACTAATTAAGCCGATAAACGCCATCATCGAGAATGACTGCCCGGTAATATAGAGACCTATTACTGAACCCGCTATCGCAAAAGGGATAGAAGTAAATATAATTAATGGCTGTAAAAATGACTTAAACTGTAATACCAGTACCGCAAAAATACCAATCGCCGTAACTAACATTATTTGCGCAAGGCCCGAAAAATTCTCTTGTCTTGATTCTTCTTCACCCCCTAATGTATAGCTAACGCCCTTGGGCATTTTATATTGTGCTAAATAGTTAATAACCTTTGTGGTCATTTCACTCACCGTATGACTTTTATCAACATCGGCAGAAACCTTCGCCATGCGTAACTTTTGATAATGGTAAAACTCAGTACGGCCTTTTTGCAATTTGGTGGTAATAAATTGATTGAGTGGAATAGCTTCGCCTAAACGGTTAGTAACATTAATATCTTCTAAGCCGTCGATATCAGGATTTTTACGGCGAACAACAATAGGATAATTTTCACCGTTATCATCGTTAAAACGACCGACTGCGGTACCAGAAAGGATTGTCTGCAGAGTTGTATCGAGCGTATTAATATCGATATTAGTTAAACCTGCTTTTTCATAATTTATATCAAGCAATAGCTCTGTATTAGCAATTCCGATAGGGTTATCAATATTAATAATGCCTTCAGTACTTGCCATCATCGTTGAAAGGTCGTTAGCAACCTGTTCTAGGTCGGTAAGTGACTCGCCCATTAATCGTACACTAATGGGTAAATCGGTGACCGGACCTTGAGTAAATTCACTGACGGTAATTTTAGCTTGTTGCCATTGCCCAAACTCCTCACGAAGCTCGGTAACAAAACGAGAGACTCTTTCTGCATCGTATTCATGCAAAACCACAATCACCTGACCGTATGTTGCCACACCTCGTTTAGGTATTTGATTATAGTAAATACGAGGGTTTGCATTACCGACATTTAAAGCAACTTTATCGACTAACGCATTTTTTTCAATGACCTCAGTCATTTGTTGCATAACTTGATCGGTAAAAGCTAGCGATGAGTTTGGTGGTGTTTCAACATCAAGCATGATCATCGGCTTTTCTGCTTTAGGAAACAGACTGACGCCTACTTTGCCAAACAATGACAACATGCCGACCAAACAAAGTACTGCGATGGCGATAACGATCCAGCGAGAAAGTATGAGTCGAGCAAGCCATTTTGCATAAACACGCTCTGCAAAGATATTGACGTAATGCTGTAGTGTTTTTATTTTTGACTTACTTGGTGCTGTATTCTTGGCAAAAAATCGACTTGCTAATAATGGCGTTAATGTAAGCGCAATTAATAGAGAAGCTAACAAGACTAAAACAACCGTAACCGGCATTGAACGAACAAAGTCACCGGTATTACTTGCTAACATTAGCATGGGTAAAAACGCTAACATTGTAGTGACTGTTCCACTGGTTATTGCCCAACCAACTTTTGCGGTACCTGATGCTGCGGCTTCGGCCAGATTCACTGCTGTTTTTTTCTCTCGGTGAATGCTTTCAGTAACCACTATGGCATTATCAACAAGCAAACCTAATGCGATAATCAACCCAACAATTGACATTTGTTGTAAGCCAAAGCCACTAAAATCTAACCAACCAATAGCGACTAAAAACGACAATGGGATAACAGCAATGACAACTAAAGATTCACGCAATCCTAAAAACACCAAAGACAGCAAACCAACCAAGACAAGACCTTGCCAAAGGTTGTCAAAAAAGCCGTTTACTCTCAATTCAACACTGTCTGCTTGCTTGAATAAAACATCAACTTTTATGTTGCTGGGTAAACTTTCTGTAAAGCGCGAAATTTCATTATCAATACTTTCAGTTAAACCAAAAATATTCGTATTAGGTCGTTGCTCTATCGTAAGAAATATAACGGGTTTATTATCATAATAAGCTAAATAGTTAGGTTCTAATCCTGAAAATTCAACAGTAGCGACATCTTTTAAACGCAAGACAAAGCTGTCATCAGAACGAATAACGGTTTCACCTAATTGAGCCAACTGTTCAAAGTTACCACTGGCTTTTACATTAAAGCGCCTTGAACTTGCATCAACGTAACCGGGTGTAATATTTTTTGCGCGTCCTTGCAAAATAAAATTAATATCGGTAACCGATAAGCCGTAATGTTTTAACAGCGCTAAATTTACGTCAATTGCGACAATTTGCTGAGGGTATCCCCAAACATCGGCTTTGCGAACATCGTTAATCGCTTCCAGACGCTTTTCTAACTGCTTAGCGTAAAACTCCATTGATTTATAGTCTGTAGGCTCACTCCAAAGTGCAAGTTGCATAATAGCAACACTCGTAGGCGTGGCTTTTAACACAAGTAAGTCGTGAACGCCTTCAGGTAAGGTAGGTTTTACCGTTGAAACCGCTTGTTTTACTTTGTTATAAGAAGCCTCAGGGTCTGTACCGTAGAGAAAAGTAATTTCAATGCGAGCACCACCATTTTTTACTTGAGATTCAATTTTCTGAATATTTTCAATATCTGAAAACTCTTCTTCAAGTGGGTTAACCACTAAAGTTTCAATGTCTGTTGGCGAGGCTCCAGGGTAAATCACTTCAATTAACGTAATAGGCATGTCAAATTGAGGGTCTTCTGAGCGTGGCATTTGAAAATAAGAAACAATACCGACTAGCACCAATAATACGACTATCGTCAAAGTAAATTGGGCGTTCTTTATGGCGAGTTTAGGTAAAAGCATAGTGGCTATTTACCTAATTTAATATGTTGCCAGCCACTGGTAACTATTTGTATAGGCTGATCGTCAACTGACGCAAACAAATATAAGAATTGATTGTCTAAACGATAAATATCGTAGTGCTGATAAGTGAGTTCTTGATCGTTTTTCGTAATAACAATAGCTTGACCATTGTCGTCAACAGAAATTAAGGCAGAAATAGGTAAACGGTAAACAAAATTGTCACTGGTAAAATCGATCGTGATTTCGGCAATTTGTCCTGCGACAATACCACTTTTTAACGTAAGGTTTGGTAGTAAGACTTCAATAATAAACATATTACCGTCAGTGTTAGCAATAGCCGGTATTTTACTAACTTCACCAATAACAACACCTAACGCTTGTAAGCTAACATTTACTTTTTGACCTAAACGAACCTGGCTTACTTCACTACCCGTTAATGCAACTTTTACTACCCAGTTTTTATCCAGCGCCGCTATTTTTAGTATTTCATGCCCGGGTGACTGTAACTCGCCTAATTCAGTATAACGATTTAAGACCACCCCAGAAAATGGTGCTATGACTTGCGCTTTTTCGAAATTATAAAAGGCAATTTGATATGCCGCTCTCGTTGTTTCAACTTGGGTGAGTGCAATATCAAGATCTTGTTCTGAATTCAATGCATTTTCAAGCAACTTTTTCTGACGGTTAACTTCACGTTTTGCTTGTAGTAGTTGTGCAAACGTCGCATTTTTATTTTGAAGTAATTCTGTAGTGTCTAAAGAAGCAAGCAACTGATCTTTTTCAAAATACTGCCCTTCATCAACGGATAGTTCGGTTAAATAGCCGCTACTTTTGAAAGATAAATTCAACGTTCGTTTAAAATCGAGTTTCCCCGTTCGTTTGATCGTATCTGCGTAAGGCTCAACAATGACTTGTTCGAGATCGTAACTTTGCGACAATACTGAAAATGATGCAGAAATGATTATTCCTGCGATTAAAAACCTAACAAAACTATTCCATGATTTCATATGCAATTCTATAACGCGTTAAATTAACTAATTTTATTATAGCCAATACTTTAGGGGTGTTGCTAAATAAAGTACATCTTTTTCCATTATTTTTGCTCTGCTTGATTCAGATTTATAAAATTCGCACATCAACTGAAAATAAAGACGACAAAGCTAGACAATTTTCACGATTAATTATAGTATTTGCCGCGCTTAGAACAGCAAACCACCCGTAGCTCAGCTGGATAGAGTTCACGCCTCCGAAGCGTGAGGTCACAGGTTCAAATCCTGTCGGGTGGACCACTTTTTATTCAAGTATCAAGCAGCACTTAAAATAGATAGTTTCATTTTATATAACTGTTGTTCTTCTTTTTTGTAGCTCCACTTCAACGCATTTTCCAACATCTTTTTAGCCAATTTCATCTCACTTCTTTTAAAGTATATTTTAGCTAAACCTATGTAAGCTTCTTTTAGATAAGGCGCATTTTTTAAGGCTTTTTTGAAATAAATTTCAGCTTGTTCACTATCTTTATGTGATTTATAGGCTTGTTCGAGCCAAACATATGGATTTGGGTTTTCCAAAGTATTCAATTTTTTTTGATAAAAATCGACTTCCGCCATTCTATTTTCTGTTAACAATAAAATCATATAATTACGTATTATAGGAATGTTTTTTTCATCCAAAGATATACCTAATTGATATAATTTTTCAGAGGTTAACTTATCATTTTCAGTTTTATGCAATAAAGCCATAAAGTTAAGGGCTTCAACGCTCGACGGTAAAATTCTCAACGCCTCTTTTCCATAGACAAAAGCTAAATCTGGTTTGTTATGTATAAGGGCATCGCCAGCAATATTTCGATAGTACATAGACAAAAATTTATTAAAGGAGAATTCTGGTCCTTTTTCACTGTTTTTCACTGGGAAATAATCAATCACGATGCCTGGTTTAGTCAGATATATCAGACCTTTTTCTGGAACAAAGCTAGGATCATAGATAATAGTTTGCACATGTGAAGACGATGATAAAAACTGATTGTTTTTTTGGAAAATAGGCGCCGAAGTCACTTCACGATAAGAGGTTTTCAACCCCACTAGTCTAGTTAAAGCCGTCGTCAGAATAGATAAGCTTAAGCAATTCCCTTTTTTTTCACTTAAAGACTTTTGAGCAACATTGGTTTCACCGTAAAAGGTAAAGTTATTTTTAAAGCGTTGCAGATAAGTCGCTAAGGCAACATGCGGCTCAAGCCCTTCCTTTTTAAGCTTGTTATACTCTTCAAAAAAATCAGCTTCTTGTTCCTTGGAAAGAGAGAAAATATCTTGTTCACTTATGACCGCCTCCGTAAACGTGAATAAACTGTTATTTAGCGGAATATCAATCTTTGCTTCAGGGTCGACGATAGTGTTAGAACAGGCACTTAATAGCGAGATAAATAAAATAATAGCGGTGAGTTTTAACATAACAATTCCTTTGCTCCATTCGTTTGACAGACTTTATCTCCATCAAAGTATACGATTAGTTGAACTGTGTCATTAAACCTAGCTTATCAGTCTGCTATTTTATTAAAGCTAAGATGCGAATAAGCCTTTAATGTTTTGCTCATTATCTGATTAAGTATCAGATGAAAATGGTATTTAGGAGAAATATTTCAGTCCATTCAATTTAAAACCAATAAAAAGCCTCGCAAGTGCGAGGCTGATTTTCAATCCCTTTGTCTTCAAAAGCAGCCAAAAATAAAGCCCCTTGTGAACACTTCATAAGGAGCTTAATATTTAATGTTAAGACTTTATCTTACCTTAACGTTAATTTATTCTTCTTCGAATATTTGGCACATTTTTATCAAATTACCTTCGGGGACCCTTAACTCAGAAAAGTCAGCAACAAGTCCTAACTTTCGATATAAAACCATATATCTAATTAGTTTCTCTGATTGAATTAAATTCTCATATATTTCACATTTATTATCAGTTTCATATAGTTTATTTATAGCTTTTTTCTGCACAGCTTTTTCTATAGTAAAACTTAAATCAGAATATTTAGTAATCATAATATCATTATCGAAATCACTAATATTTTTTAATGAATATCTATTATTTCTAAATAGCGAAATCGCATAATCTGAATTTAATTTAATCATAGTTTTTTCATAGGTAATTGAATCACCGTTTTTAATTTTATATATATAAAATTGGCGAGTACTACTTTCTATTGAAAAGTAAAAGACTAACCACAAACATGAGCCAAAAATTAAAAATTTCAATATTTTATTTTTCATTATTTACTCGTTTTAGATTTTACAGCTTTTTCAACAATTGTTTTAGTCGAATTGATAACAGGGGCTATAAGCTCCACCCCTTTCCCCGGAATCGCTGTAGTAGAAATGGGTGCTGCTGCTGTTGCAAACTCTCCTGTCTGCTCCAAGCTCTCTGCATCAGCTTCGACTGCACTATCAAATGTCTCTGTCATTTTGTCAAAAGTACCATCTGCACCTTTTGAATTAACATAATCAGCTAAAGCCCCCTGAGATTCTATTTTAGCATCTACATTGTCTGCTGTTTCTTGCACTGGAAGTTCATCTACAGCGTCATTTACAGTTAAAACAATAGCGACAACTATAATTATAGTAGCAATAACCTCCAGATTTTCACCGCTCGGATCGGTGAACTTATATGGATTATTATTGACATATAAATATCGATTAAACGACATAACTGGGTTTGAATCCGTGTATCCGATAGGATCATTCGAATAAAACCGACCTATGACTGGATCATAGTATCGTGCCTGCATATAACTTAACCCTAAGTCAGTATCAAACTTATGCCCTGTATAACCAATTTCATTTTTTGTCCCACCCCAGTCTTGGCCAAAAGGCTTATAGCGATGTTGTGAAACCATGTTGCCTAACCTATTTGATTTCGCCGCTGTACTGCCTAGCAAGTCACTGTGAATATAAGTAACTACACTGGCTTTTTGTTGTGCGACGAGTTGGCTCCCTAAATAGTAATTCTCTTGTGATACACCATTAATATTCTCAAAAACAAGTTGCCCCGATGATGTATAAAAAGAATAACGCGTGCCAGTGCTATCTATTGCTTTAACCCGGCGATTATGGCCATCATATCGATAGCTGTTCCCATTACCATAGGTCATTTGATTTGCTAAATTATAACTAAACGATTTATTACCATTACTGGTCACATTGCCTCTACTATCATAAGCCATATTATAGTTGACAGAGCCTGAGGTGCTGGACAATTTTTTATCACTCCCGTAGTAATAGTTAATATAGGAACCGTCAAACCTAAACGTAGTAATATTGCCCATATTATCGTAGTTCATATCACCAATAACGTTCCATGAACCTACTGGTCCAGGACCCGGATAAGGTGGTGTAGGAGGTGGATAATCCCCCCCAATAGCAATGCTGGTTGCCGGTACTGATTCAGCTTGAAATTGTGTCTCTGAACCACCAGATGATATAACATATTTCTTCGTAGTATCTAAACGGTCTAGCGCATCATAGGTAAACTTTAAATCATGTGAGGTGTTCTGTAGATCGTTCCAGCGCGTAATATTGAAGTTTCCATCATAGCTATATTGGTTATTAACAAGAGAGCTACCACCACATGAAGTACGCTGAATATTAGGTACACCAAAACTTTTTAAAGTTTGTATTGTTAAACAACTATTGCCATGGGTCATATTCTTTAATTGCCCATTTTCAAAATAATCAATGTTACTGGCATAACTCCCTACCGACTGCGCTTGACCTAATGCGTTAGGAGAATAATAAATAGTTCTTCCACTCGGGTAAGTGGTACTATTTTTGTTAGCCTCAGCATTATATTGGTGGGTTAGTGTCCATATATAGCCATCAAAAACTAATGACTCTGATGTCATCAAATTCAAATCATTGTAGTGATAATTATGTGTTGCACCATTAAAACTCAATGATTTCAAATTACCGTTCTTATCATAAAAGTATGCTTTATTTGCCGTTGAGTCACCAAAACTGACCAGACTTAATGCTCCCAAATTATTGTAGCTATACGTTGTTTTTTCACCTATTGAAACCGAAGTGTCACAAGCTGTTAAACTGCTTGAAACTGAGTTTCCTTGAGCTGACCACACAGTGTTACCGACTGCATCAATACTAACAGCAGTATTACCTATGTCAGGTCTAACTGTTTTACATAAGTTGTGATAATAGTCGTAAACTCTATGCTCGGTAATTCCTCCTTGGGTGATACTTTTAAGGTTCCCATATAAACTGTAAGTCATAATAGTGTTCGCAAGATTATTGGGGGTCACAATACTAATGGGCTCTTGCTGACTTGGGCTACCGTAGGCTTTATAAGTTGTGGTGGTGAGCAAATTACGATTATCTGTCACCGACACTTTACTATTGGGTGCATAGCTATAACGAACACCGTTACCACCAAGTGTATTATTTACTGACTTGGTTATTCTCCCTAAACCATCGTAGGTTATATTAGTGCCATATGTTGTTGTTATAGATCTTTTGGGTTGAGATTGGAATGTTTTTTTCCCATAGGCGTTGTAAGTATTTCTTGTGTAAACAATGGTTGATGAATCACGTTTATCACGTACTTTTGTCAGTACTGGGCGAAGCAGGCCATTATAATAGACTTTACTTTCAAAGTTGCCCTTAGTAGTCGTTTTTATCAGCATACCATTATGCACAAATGAAGATTCTTCACTTCCATGAGCACTATTATAAGAAATAGTTGTATTGTTCCATTGAGCACTTGCAGGGTTTATAAGCGTTTTACGCCCTAAGTTATCATGACCATAGTTGATGACATTACCATTAAAGTCTGTTGTTTGCTTTATCCAGCCATTGCTATCAACGGTTCTATAGCCGTATTGGCTTGTGGTTGAAGTACTTTGTGGTGTTCTGATTGTACGAGGGATACCACGATAATAATCGCTCGCTTCAGACCAACGATTACTTGCATTTAAACGGGTGAGTTTAGGTAGGCCCGCGTTTGTACCACTGGTGTGATAACTTTCATTTCGTTTAACCCAGCGACCCAAGCGATAGCTATGATATGGCTTTGATTTATATCCCCCACTTGCCGAGTGATAGGTTTGCTGTGAAACCAATTCATTCCCTACATAATTATTATCACTACTCACGTAGGTTGTGGTGGGTAAGTTTAATAAGTAGTTCGTTGTGTCATGGTAATAGGCTTGTTTTGTATAGCGCTTATTGTTATTAAAATTATTGTATTCATAGGTCTTTCTAGCAACGCCATAATCATTGTGCTCAGAAAAAACTTTATAATATCTTTTGTTTACACTGCCTTGATGTAGCTCAATTGTTTTTTTCGTCATCAGTGCTCTATGAGTGATAGGCGCAACATTAACATTCTCAACTAAACTATCACCTACAAATGGTCCTTGCTGATACGTATTAACCACTCGTTTTAATACGCTCGTTGCGTTAGTATCATAATATTCAGTGACCACAAGCTTACCATCAAGCACACTCGTGTAATCTCTATTGTGGTAGTACATAGTTTTCGAACCATCCGGTGCTAATACTGTCGTTCTCTTATAATCTATATTGTTAATATAATCAGCAGGATAAGGATAAGGAATTCTGAAGTTTGAGCCTGAAGAAGCCTCATTTGCATAATAACCTAAGTTTTCAGAGTAACTATAAGACCAATTTGATATGGGTAAACCCGGTCCTGAAATTGTTTTGGTAGTCAATGCCATTGATTGATGACACTTTTTTGTATAATAAATATTTTTATATGCGTTATACAGTTTATGAACCTTCGTCTTGCCCCGTAATCTTGCCTCAACAGTGAACGTGCCCTTAACACCATTAGGATGAGTGATCGAAACAGTTTGAGGGTATCGAGATGGAATGCTACATCGGGTTTCTAGCCTTTTGTAATGATTAAATGCAGAAAAATTGAAACGCCATTCACTATTATCAGGCCTTCTTACTGAGGCCAACGTTTTTACATCTCCACCTTGATAGCTGTAAAACCACTGACGCCCATTAGCATTAACACTGGTAATTAGTCGATTATTAGGCGAGGCTAAATCATAACGTAAAGTAATAAGACGGCCGTCACTCGATGATATTTGATTAAGTACTTTATAAGTATTAGGCCCAGCTTGAACATTACCATAATGATAATTAACCGTATTATTAAACCTATCTTGAATTTTGCTAACATACAGATATATATTTTTAACACCGATACTTCCTGAGCCATTTGTTAAAATGCGATCAGTCTCTATCACTTTTACGTTAAACGTATAAGTTAACCCATTTGGTGACTGTACAATATACATCTCTCCCGCACCAAGCGTATTGGGTGCACAAGTAACTCGCCAATTAGATTTTGTTTTTTTCGGATGAGTTCCACCTACATACAGTAACTGCTCAGAAACCATGCCTGGAACATGTAAATGCTCACCATCAAAATATTCAGAGCCAAGAAAAACGCCACCACTCGCAACCATTTGCGTTACCTCTGGTTCACCACTACATTCTTGTCCTCGACCCCAAGTTCCTAACATTTTATGGCCAATAATGACCTTAGTACGAATGTGTGGAATATCTAATGCCCAATCACCAAAACCACCTTTTGCCCAAAAACTAAAAGCGCTATCTTTAAATTGACGAGAAATTGAAACAGGAATGTTGTTATTACCAGGAAGAGATACGTCTGTATAAGTGAAACTAAGAGCACCAGTATTTAAGTCTATCTGCTCCCCCAATAAACCTGTTGTTTCTGGAGTAATGGAATCTTTGGCATTTAAACCAAACTGGATAAATTCATTTGACGAAGGTGATGAATCACCTTCGCCTGTATCAGGAATAAGATTGACATGTTGATTGTCTAAAGTGGTACCTGATGATTTAGTTATGACTTCTTTTTTTTGTGTGTTTATATCTACTTTTTTTATTACTTCTGCAGATAGAGCTTCAACACTCGCGAGCAGTGAACTTGCAATGATGATCAATTTAAATATTTTACACATTTTAAAAGTCCCTTTATACGTAATTAAAAACAAATGATACTTTTCATTAACATTAGTTTAACATTTTGTTTTCGTCAAATAAGATCATAAGTCAAAACCGACAACACTTACCCACAGTTAGCCTCAAGGGATTAGCCATTAAGTATTTTTAATAGTAAGTTAGCCCATAGTCGTCAGTTAAGTTAAATGGGTATTAGTTAATGACAACATTGGTTATTTTAGCGGCGGGCTTAGGCTCGCGATTTGGTGGTAATAAGCAGTTAGCTAAATTTAGCCCTGCCAATTTGACTTTAATGGAGTGCAATATTTGTCATGCGGTAGACGCAGGATTTACAAAAGTTATTTTTATTATTCGGGCAGATTTACGTGCTTTATTTTCTCAACAGGTATTGCCCCGGCTTGTTGGTAAAATAGAAATAGAATTTATTGAGCAAAACTTAAGTGATTTACCTGCAGGAATTTCTCTCCCTGAAAATAGAGAAAAACCCCTCGGGACTGCGCATGCAATTTGATGTTGTCGTAAGAGTATTAACAGTAATTTTGCAGTAATCAATGCTGATGATTACTATGGAAAAAATGCTTTTAAATTACTCCTAACAAAAAGCACTGATTTTCCTGAGCCTTATTTAATGGTGGCTTTTCAATTAGACAAAACCCTTTCTGAATTTGGTGGTGTTAATCGTGGATTTTGCCAGTTTGACTCTCATAATTTACTATTAAGTATTGATGAATGTCATGACATTAAGCGTGTTGTGAGTGATGATGAACAAAAAATTACCGGCCAATTTAATCATTTAAGTACAAGAAGTGAACTTCAGCCAAACAGTCTAACATCAATGAATTGTTGGCGTTTTACCACAGATATATTTTCAGCGATAGAGGTTTATATTAGTAAAGCTGTCACTGACAACAACAAAGAGAGTACGACTGCAAATGTTAATCGTTTTGAATGCTACTTACCAGCCGTTGTTATGCAACAAATAGCGCAAGAGAACAAAAAAGTTAAGCTGCTAACCTCGACAGATAACTGGTTTGGCTTAACCTTTCCTGAAGATACAGCTTTAGTTGAAAAGAACATAGCTAACCTTCATCAAGAAAAAGCCTTTGCTACGCTAGTTAGCTAAAAGCTGGTTAAGTAAAGGTACAACCTTCTCTTGAGTTAATGCTAATTGGTCAAAAAGTACAAATTGTTGGCGAGCCTTTACGATGAAAATTTGGCAATGATTACTGTTAATCATTGCCTCTATATACCACAAACCATTGATCAAATAACAACAAGCGAGATAGGCAACTACTTTTTCTTTATCGATAACAACATCAGCACATTGCTGATAGCTTTGAATAGCAATATCAACATCGGTCAGCATTAACCCATTAATCGCAATAAACATCGCAATATCGTATTCAGCTTCAGCTAAACAACTACATTCAAAATCGACTAGCCATGTATGATCCAGCGGACTTTCAGGGTTAAACGAGTCGCTTAAGCGAATGTTTTCATCATTTACATCACCATGACATAGCACCAAGCGATTATTTTTTGATTGAGATGGCGTTATCTTGCCGATAATTTTATTCAAAACAGTCCGCTGAGTTGGAGTGATTGCTTTGTTTATGGTTTGGCTTAACATTAGCGGTTCAATCGCTAATGTTGGATGATTTAGGGGCAATTTTAATTGATGTGTTTTGGCCATCAAGTTCATCGCAATGATAATTTTGTTGATGGGTAAACGGGTAAAGTTTTCAGCAAAGTAATGAGCGAGTGAATCGCCCACGATAAACTGACACACCAACCATAAGGGTGAATGATAAATTATTGCCGGTGCCAAACCAGCTTCGGCTGCCAGCAAGTTACTCGCAATTTCAGCCATGGCGGTTTCTTTATGGTTAGCGAGCGATTTAACAAAATAATCTGTTTCAATAGAATTTACAGTAGAAATAACGCTAAAGCACTCATGACTTTCACCGCCAGCCAACGGCGTAATTTTATACTGGCCCTTGGCAAAACAAGGTAAGGCTTTAATTTCTTGAGAAATATTGTCAATGCTTTGATTCATTAACGTTGTCACCTAACTATTCTGTCGCAGACGCAATATTACCATTTGATTGATGATTATTTTTTTGGTATTTACCCAACCACATCACATAACCAACAATCGCAATGACCACATATAAACAAAATAACACAACCGTTGGTTGTAAGTCTTTTTCGATGTAAAGATAAATAGAGACAAGATCAATTACTATCCAGTAGAGCCAATTTTCTAATACTTTTTTAGTCACTAAATAGGTAGCGAATACAGCAAAAACTGTAGTAGCAGAATCTAGATAAGGAAAATCTGTTGGTGTGTAGTTGTCCATTAACCAACCAATAGCCAAAGAACAGGCTGTTAGTAATAATATAATTTTAGTGTGAAAAATTAATGGCCAGCTTTGAATCTCAAGCGTCGATGAATGTGCATTGCGGTTAACGCCATGATTGGCAGACGGCGAAATTTTACGCCAGCAATACCATCCAAAAATAGCCATTACGAGATAATAAACCTGAAGTACCGCATCCATCCATAAATAGACATCATAAAAAATAACGGTATAAATAACAGTACTGACTAACGCAGCAGGCCAGCACCAAATATTTTCTTTTGCTGCAAGTACGACATAAAACAAAGCAGAAATAACCGCTAAGAGTTCCCACAAGGGTAAACCATAAAAATAATTAAGAGTGCTTTGTAGCGAATCAATCATTAGCTTTCAGCTTCTACTTCTGAACGATCACCACCAATAAACTTACAAACAAACACCGCCGCATTTAAAGTTTGATGAACATGTTTAATTTCTGCCATAACATGGCGAGTCGCTAAATCGTAATCACCAAAAACTTGTGTGCTCATACCGTTAGTGATCACATTTAAACCATCGACATTACGTAGACGCTTTATAAATGCCCAAATCTCAGTTTTAAACTGCTCTTCTGCTAGTGGATACAAACTAATTTCTATCGATATTTTCATATTATTTCCTAATGGTATGCCACTTTTTTACAGTGAACAAAAACTGCGTGATCCTAAACAAAAACCGTCATCCTGAACCAGAAACCCGTCATCCTGAAGTTGTTTCAGGATCTCATTACTTTAAGTCTCGAATACAGATACTGAAATAAATTCAGCATGACGGCATATTACTTCAACATGGTGGCATATCAATTCAGGATGACCGCGTATTAGCTGAGGAGCGCTTAGCTTTAAAAGTTATAATCAAACGTTAAACCAAATACCGCGGGTTCACCAAACTGATAATAAGCTTTATCGGCATAACCATCGCGTGGGTCATTACCAAAGTAAAAACCACGCGTTTGGTATTCTTTATCAAGTATATTACGCGCCCATAATTTCACTTGCCAATTTTGTGCTAAATAACGAATTGATCCCTGTAACAATGCCACCGAGTCAGATTTTTCATCATGACTGTCAGAAAAATAGAACTCGTCTTTACCATCTACAGCTAAGTTGAATTGCCATTGGTCATTAATAAAGTAGTTCAATCCAAAGTTAAATTGATGGTTTGGCGCATGTGCTTGATCGCGACCTGTTTCTCTATCACCATTTTTATAAACATAGCCACTAAATTCAGTATCAAGTAAACCTAAGCCACCATATATCTCTAGGTTGTCTGTAACATTCCAGGCGGCTTCAATTTCAATACCTTGGTTATAACCTTGCGCGGCATTGTCCCAGTAACTAATAAACTCTGAACTACCATCTTGGCGTTCTTTAAGGTGGTAACTACTTATTTGAATATCGTCTCTGTCCATATAAAAAACAGCGGCACGTACATAAGCACTATCATCAAAAAAGTTTGCCTTATAGCCTAGCTCATAATTCCACAAATATTCAGGCTCAAAGCTACGTAGGTCTTCAGATAATGTACCACTTGAATTAACGCTACCAGCTTTGTAACCACGGTTAGCTGAGGCATACATCATAGAACTTTCATCAACTTGGTAAGAGAGTACGACTTTACCACCGACCATATTATCGTCAGGCGAGTTATCAATCGCGTCGGAATTATTATAGTCACTGCTACGACGTTCAATTCGTAAACCCGTAGTTAGTCTAAATTTTTCATTTAACTGCGTATCAAATTGTGTAAAAACAGCAAAAGTGTCAGCGTTATAGCTTGATGAAAAGTCACTGGCTAAATAAGTGTATTGGCGCTGCAGGTCTTCTTCTTCTTGTTTGACGTAAATACCGGCAACCCACGAAGTTGTATTCGCAAAAATATTAGCATCAGGTTGAGAAACAAAGCGAAGTTCAGCGGTACTGTTCTTTTTGTCACGTAGGTAATGATCTGTTGAAGAATAACCATCCACTTCAGCTAAACAACCCGTTGGTGTAATACAAGGATCAGGATTATAAATACCGTTGTCCCAATCATCAGCGATCCATTCATATTCACCATAAGCCCAATCTTCATCATAACCATAGGCTAAGTCCGAATTTGCATGACTAAGAGTAGACACCACATCAAACCCTTTGATGCCTGAATAGGTAAATTTTGCACTCATTGCTATAGTTTCTTGCTGATCAAAACCAGGCTGGTTTGAAAAAGACGTTCTGTTGTTGTCGAGTGAAAACGCGTCGTAGCCATTGTCAAAATCAAAGTACAGCACAGCTAAATCAATCGTTAAATGTTCACTTGCTGTAATCGCTAACTTGCCACGTAAAGATGTTTCATCACGATTATTGGTATCGTCTTTTTCTAGATAAGTATTTTCAATAAAGCCGTCACTTTTATATTGCTCCGCTGAAAAACGGTAATTTACTTTTTCACTGGCAGGACCAGAAAGTACAAGCCCTGCGCCGACACTATTATAGTTACCTGCACTAAAGCGTACGGCTGATTCAAACTCATCGCTTGGTGCATTAGTCGACATATAAACCAAACCAGCTAACGCTGTGGCGCCAAACCGGGTGCCTTGTGGGCCACGAAACAATTCTACTTGTGCAATATCAAACGTAGAAGCAATACTGCCTATGCCTGAGAAATCAATATCGTCAACAACTAAACCGACCGAAGCATTAATAGGTTCTTGAAATTGGCTACGCTCGCCAATACCCCTAATTTGATAGTAGCGGGCGCGTTGAGAGCCACTTGAATAATTGACATTAGCAATTCCGCCAACAAGTTCTTCTAAATTTTGGGCATTACGAAGTGCAATGTCCTCTTGAGTCAAAATAGATAAAGACGAAGGCGTATTTTGAACATTGATTTCGCGATAATCACCCTTTACGGTGATTTTTTCGAGTACGTCTGTGTCATCAGTTGCATAAGCAACAGGTAAATTTAGGGAAAGTGCTAAGGCAATGGCTAAAGGAGATTTTATTAGGTTCA
Source organism: Colwellia sp. Bg11-12 (assembly GCF_014076955.1). NCBI lineage: Bacteria > Pseudomonadati > Pseudomonadota > Gammaproteobacteria > Alteromonadales > Colwelliaceae > Colwellia > Colwellia sp. Bg11-12. The sequence continues at coordinate 91,185 of NZ_JACGUZ010000078.1, read as the reverse complement.
TACAGCGCTCTTTTTTTGGCATGCAAGCAAAAGAGAGCAATACAACAATACAACGCAAGTAAGCACTTACATTAAGTGTTTACGACAAGTATTTAAAGTATTAACCATTCCTACGCCGGCATTATCCGTTTCAGGTATTAAGGGTAAAAATTCTCAGCAATATAGAAGCGTATTAACAACCACTTTATATTGCACCCCTTGGTTTGTTCGGCATACTAACAATTTTTTTACCAATGTACAGGAAATTGTCATTATTCATGACCATGTATTTGCTTAATATGATGATTTTCAGTAAATTAGCATTATAGTTTTTTTTATTAAATTGCCATGACAAATCATCTAAGCCAAAATCATTTATGTTCAGTAACCTTATTAGGTAATTTAGTTGCTAAACCTGACATTCGTTATCAAGCAAACCCTGTAGTTGCCGTAGCTGAACTCGTCTTGGCGACTCATAGTAAATGGTTTGATAAAGCCAGCAATCAATTTAAAGAATGGACGAGTTACCATACAGTTAAAGTGATTGGCGATATTGTTGATCGTTCGCTATGTCACTCACAAAAAGGCGATGTTATTTTAGTGCAAGGCTATTTACTCAATAGTAAAAAAGCTAATCGTGAAATATTACACGCCACTTATGCACAAACATTCGCTAAAGGTTACGCACAATCAATTAACCAAGTGCATATGAGTGGGGAAATTAGCAGTGAAATTAATTTAGTACTCACCGAGAATAATAAAGAGTTAGTTGCGCTTAACTTAACGGTAAATAATTTAGTGTATTCCCCTATAACTCAGCAAACCCAAAATATCTCTATCGAACGTTCAGTGCATATCTGGGGTAAACAAGCGCATTATATTAAAGATAAAGCAGAGCTCGGTGACCAGCTAGTTGTTGATGGCAGATTAAGCTACCTTAACGATAGTAAAAAATCACAGTTTATTGATTCTCACCAAGTCGTTTTATTGAAACATTAACATTCATTCACTATAATTTTTATAAATATGGGATTGTTGACGCGATATGGAAATTCTTTCTTATATAAAAAAGATAGTTAAGCCTGCACTTTCAACGGTACTCGTTATTTACTGTTTATTAAATGTATTAACAACCGTTGCAGAAGAATATAATCTTGAGATTTTAGCGAAATTACCCACACTTAGTACGAAAAATAAAATAACATTAACTCCATTACCCCATGGAAGAAAAGATAAAAATCAATATTTACTTGCAGATGAAAAGGGCGAGTTATCTTTACTCAGCGGTGCCAAATTACTTTCTTTATCTCGCTTACCCTTAAGCAACCAAAATAACCTAGCACAAGTAAAGTTAACCGCTTTCACCTTACATCCAAGCTTTTCGTTAGCAGATAAACCCGGTTACCAAACCTTTTTTACAGCTCATATTGAACCCAAGAAAACAAATAATAATGTTGCACGCTTAACTCTGTTAGAGGATCCAGTAACATTGCCATTTGACGCGGTGGTCACCCAATGGCAATACGATAGTTCAGCCCCTGTGCCTATAGACAAAAAGCAACGCAGAGAAGTCATCAGAATTGCGGTTCCTAGCCTTACCCATCATATCCAGAAAATTGCTTTTAATCCTTATAATAAAGTATGGCACGAAGACTACGGCTTAATGCATATTGCCCTATCAGACAGTGTACAAAAAAAATCGAATGCTAATACAAGCACTTTATATTCTGGTGTTGTTTTACGTATTAACCCTACAAAATTTGGTCTCAGAAATTATAGAACGCCAAGCAGTAACCCTTTCATGAAAACAAATAGTATTAACAATGAGATTTTTATTTTAGGGGCTCAAAATATCAATTCTTTTTCGTGGTCGAAGCAACATTATGGCGCATTGCTCATAGAACATACCTACGAGGGTGTTCACCAAGTCGCTGTTGCAGAAAAAGGGGCTGATTGGCGAGATTCTTATCAAAAGAAACTCGTTTTTACACTTAAGCCTAACCAATGGGGCAATGAAAGTATTTTTCCATATTATGGCAGATCGCTAAAAAACTCTGTTGGCAATATTTTATACCTTGCTAATAATGCAAAGAATTGGCAACTTGCTCAATTTAATACCACGATAAAAAATGGTGAGATTAAGGAAGAATTTTCGGGACAAGCTATTGGGTCTTTTAACAAAGATGAGCTTTCCCCAGCAAATAAAGTTTCACTGCTCTTAGATCATGCCGGCGAACCTTTACTACTAGATTATGCCAACAAGCGATTATTATCCATTCAACCGAGTACATTGGTAATTGATAAAGACAGTAATATTGAGGCCAGAGTTGAACAAGAAGAGCATGATGAGCAAGCAGACACAGTAAACAGTAATGCTTACGGCAATCTCTTATTAATATTATTTATCTCAGTAGTAGCCGTGGTATTTTATCGATTACGACCGAAAAGCAATGCTGTAAAAGCGAAATTAAGCAGTCAGTTTGCTCGGTTTGAATTAGATAGCTCGCAAACGACCCTATTATTTTACAAACGTCATCAGTCTGAAGTAGATAGCCAACTTGCTATTGCTGACATTGTTAAGAGTGAAATTTCTATTAATGATAATATTGTCAGTACCATCAATAAAGATAATGACCATGGCTACAACGAACAGCGAGAAAACCAATTACGCCTCAATTTCACAAAAGCTCATCAACATAAACTTATTAATGATGAAATCCGAGAGGTTCAGCTTTACCTGACAGATTTAAACACTAAAGAATATGTCATCTGTTTATATCTACGCAAGGGCAACCATCGTCTAACTAAGGCAAAATACTTTGACACTTTAGAGTCATTGATTGATTGGAGTTGGTTTATCGCGAAACAATTAAACCCGCAGGCGACACAAAAGCGTAAAATAAAAGCGGCTGTATTTGAGCCTCCCATAATAAAGGCATTGGTAAAAGTAGAACAACATCGCGTTATTAACAAAGAAATAGAATCGGTTAAAGAACATAAATCAGCAGAAGAATTACACAATATCACTATCCATGACTCTGAATTAATTAATAGTTTAGATAGGCTTGCCGACTTAAAACAAAAAGGCTTTCTCAATGAAGAAGAGTTTAGTTTAGCTAAAGCTAAGATCTTATCAGACATCACAGATAATAAATAAATGCTAAACAGACGCACTAAAACACTATTTTTGATCACAACATTGATAGGTATTGCCATTCTTTTTAGTGTGCTTTTTTCTTTAGATGCACTGCAAAGTAACAACCTACAACCTCTAATTGATCAATTCATTCCTCAAGGACCACTGGGGGCACTGACCTTATTAACCGTATTAGCCTTACTCACCAGCATAGGTTTACCTCGGCAAGTTGCGGCTTTTTCTTGTGGCTATATATTGGGTATCTTTTATGGTGCGCTAGTCGCTACTTTAGCGGCAACACTCGGTTGTATATTAACGTTATTGGTCGCAAAAACTTTTTTTAGACAAAGAGTGCTAGACACCTACCCTGAAAAACTTAACCGCGTATCTGTTTTCTTTTCAACGCACACTTTTAGCAAAGCATTAATTATTCGTTTACTGCCAGCGGGCTCTAACTTTTTAACTAACATACTAGCAGGCATTGCCAACATAAAAGTCATCCCTTATGTTACAGGGACTTGCGTTGGCTTTATCCCACAAATGTTAATATTTTCATTACTGGGTGCAGGTATTAAAGTGGGTCAAAATCAACAAATATTATTGAGTTTATGCTTACTCGTTGTCGCGTTAATTTTTGGCTATTTACTTTATAAAAAAGAAAAAACAGCCAAAAAAAAAGGAGCTGTTTAGCTCCTAATTATCACACTAATATCGATTAGTTAATCAAGGGTAAGTAAATGCTTAACTAAATTATTGTAGTCGGCTTCAAAATTTTCTTTGTCTAAACCGGCATTATCAATTTTATAACGACCATTAACAATAACCGCAGGAACGCCAGTTAAACCGCCACTTTTCGCATAATAGTCTTGTTTTTTCTTCATTTGTTTAACTTTGCTGTTCACACCAAAGCTTTTCATTAATTTATCAAATTTCTCGCCGTCAGCGCCATTTAATACAAAAACATTACGAATATCTTTTTCAGAGGTAAAAACAGCACGTTGTACATGAATATAATTAAAAAGTGCACCCATGAGCTTTCTTTCCATACCTAGCTCTTCAGCAACGACTACCGCTTTACTTAACATTTGCTGCATCACCGGTGAAGCACCACGTAAGAAATCCACATGATTAAATTCGAAGTTAACTCCTGCTGGTAATTGTTTTTTTACGCTAGCCATAAAAGGTTCAAAACGAAAACAATGCGGGCAATAAAATGAAAAGAATTCACGCACTTCAGGTTTTTTCGTCACTTGTTCGCTAACAACGGTATAGTGCGTACCTTCTTGATAATTTGCTGCAGATGCCATTAATGGCAACAAGAGCATGACAAATAAACTTAATAATTTTTTCATTTAATCTTTTTCCTCTATGATAAATTTTGCACTTTTTATTATTAATAATTATGCAGGTAATAAACTTAATGGGGGCTGTTGAAGCGCAGACACTTGCTCTTTAAGCATCAGAATTTGCTGTTCCCAATATTTATCCGTATTAAACCATGGAAAGTTATGTGGGAACGCTGGATCTTGCCAACGCTTACATAACCAGGCCATATAATTAACAACTCGCATGGTACGTAATGATTCTATCAAAATAAGTTGCTTGGGTTCAAATGAATAAAACTCTTCGTACCCAGATAGCATCGTATCAAGCTGTAACAATCGCTGTTGGCGGTCGCCAGAAAGCATCATCCATAAGTCTTGAATCGCTGGCCCCATGCGACAATCATCTAAATCGACAAAGTGTGGGCCATTGTCCGTCCACAAAATATTACCCGCATGACAATCACCATGCAAACGTATTTCGTTACTGGGTTGATATTGCTCGGCGGCTATATCAACAACTTGCTCTAAAATAGTAAAAAAAGCTTTGCTCAAGTAATGGGGGACGAAACCAGAATCTTTTATGATATCTGTTGCCTGAAAAAGCATTTCTTGCTTATTAAAAGTTGGGCGATGCTTAAAACGTTTTGTTGCCGCGACTGCATGAATGCGTCCTAAAAATCGTCCCATCCATTCAAGCTGATCTAAATTGTCAACTTCAAATATACGACCACCACGGCAAGGGTAGATAGCAAAATTGAAGCCTTCATAAGAGAAAAGTGACTCCCCTCCAATTTTTAATGGCGCCACTAACGGTAATTCTTGCTTGGCTAATTCAAAAGCAAAACTATGTTCTTCTCTTAGTTCAGCTTCGGTCCAGCGTTGTGGCCGATAAAATTTAGTAACATATTTTTTCTTATCATCATCATGAAATTGATACACACGATTTTCATAACTATTTAAGGCAAGCAAGCCACTATCAACAAAGAGGCCTGTGCTTTCCAGGCCATCTAAAATTAAGTCGGGTGACAGTGTAGTAAAATCAAATACAGACATTAGCGTTTATTAAAAAACCTACTTTCGTGTTCTAGAGAAACGTCATCTTCCTCTGAAACCAGTTCAATAACAAATGAAATATCGGTCATGTACTCTTTTAATTCATAAGGGTCAACAGAAAGGCTCATCGGCAAGGTATAGACACCCGCAGCTTTTACCATAACTTCTTGTTCGCCATGCCATTTAGTATTTGCAATACCTTTTACTGACAAGCGATAAACGTTGTCGGTTTGTGATTTGTTTAATATTTTTAAGGTGTAAACATTTTCTATGTCACCGTTAAATTTTTCTTTAGCTAACTCATTTCTGTCACGAATAATATCCATGGTAACAGGGACTCTATTAACAATTTCTAAAACAAGTAAGCTAGTCATCACTGTTAAAACAATTGCATATCCTACTAATTTTGAACGGATAAAGTGAACTTTTTTGCCTTGTAATTCATGTTCGGTGGTGTAACGTATTAGCCCTTTCGGGTAATTCATTTTTTCCATAACATCGTCACAGGCATCGATACACGCGCCACAGTTAATACATTCATACTGTAAGCCGTTACGAATATCTATACCTGTTGGACAAACCTGCACACAAAGGTTGCAATCAATACAATCACCGATGTCTAACGATGCGTGCTCTATCTTGCGAGAGCGCGCGCCACGGTCTTCACCACGATTAAAGTCATATGAAACTGTTAAGGTATCTTTATCAAACATCGCTGATTGAAAACGCGCATAAGGACACATATGTAAACACATGATTTCTCGCATCCAACCAGCATTTCCATAGGTACAAAAGGTAAAAAACCACACAACCGCGGCTAAAGTAAACGAGGCCTGAAAAGTGAAAAAATCAATAAAAACTTCATCTACTGGTGCAAAATAACCCGCAAAGGTTAATGCTGTTAACAGAGAGAAAAATAGCCAGCAGGTGTGCTTCAATGCTTTGCGCCAGAATTTGTCAAAATCAAGTTCACGGCTATCGAGTTTTTTACGTTGATTAGCGGTACCTTCAATTTTTTCTTCAAACCAGATAAAAATAAAGGTCCAAACGGTTTGAGGACATAGGTACCCACACCAGACACGCCCTAAAAAGGTGGTGATGAAAAACAATAAAAAGGCACTAAGAATACAAAGCCAAGCGAGTAGTGTTAAGTCTTGCGGCCATAACGTTAACCCCCACAAAGTAAAACGTTGCTCGGAAATATCAAATAAAATGGCTTGATGATCGTTATATTGTAACCAAGGCAGTAACGCAAAAAGGGCTAAAAAAACAAAGTTCATTCTTTGCCTAAGCAATTGAAAGACACCACTAACCTTACGCACATAAATTTGGTCACGTGGCTGGTAGGTTTCTACCTTATTAGGTTGATGTATCTGAATGTTTTTAACGGGAATTTGTACCGATGTTTTTTTGTTCTTGTCTTCTGATTTCACGATAAATCCTTGATATACGAGAGCACCGAGATTATAACGATATTTAGCGAACAATACGTTATAAAATAATTTAAATTAGTGAATAAGCCAAAAATTGATTATTCTTATATAACCATTCAATTATATGAAAATTTATGAAAAATTTATTGATCTTAATCGTTGCAACTGCATTATTTTTACACTTTTACCCACAACCAGAGCTAGAAGACTGGTTTACAGAAAAGAAAACAATGATTATCGATAGATTTTCAGAAGCGACTGATACGAGTGTGAGATTAAAAGCAGATAAAATTTATACCGATTTAAAAAGCGAACTTGCTGGCTTTAGCAGTGAAGAACAGGTTTTTTTAAAAAAAATAACCACCGATAGAAAATCAGTAAAAGCATTTTTTATCGACTACTGTAACGCTAATCAGCAAAGCCCTCATCTTCATCATGAAAATCAAAAGAAAGTTTGCCAAACTATTTCGCGTTATAGTTCGCTGCTATAAACCCATAAAGCAATTATTATTTATTGACGGGAAAACCGCGCTACCGAGAAACTAAAACAAATATCGATTCTCAATAGCTCTATGTGTACTAAGCAGAAAGGCTTGCTAACAACCTAGAAAATGCTTGTTCTGATTTTTGCTCTAAGTGATGTGCTCCCGCTTTAATCACCCAGTGGCCATTCACCATAACGTCGTCAACCATGTTCTGCTGGCTCGCAAAGATCATACTGTCTAATAAATGTTGGTCATGATGTGCAAATAAAGCCACTTTTTTTGCGTTAAGTACCAGCAAATCAGCTTGTTTCCCTACCGCCAATTCCCCCGTATTACTGTTGGTACTTTGCGCGCCGCCTAACGCTGCTTTTTGCCACAAATTACGACCCACTGAGGGTTCATTTTCTGTTGCCAAAATGGCACGTTGCTGTTTAATTAATCGTTGAGCATATTCTAGCCAGCGCAATTCTTCCACGGGATTAACTGAAATATGGCTATCAGATCCTATCGCTAAGGTGCCTTGTTCAGCTAAAAATTCAGTGGTAGGAAAAATACCATCCCCCAAATTTGCTTCAGTGGTTGGGCAAATCCCTGCAATAGCTTTACTGGCAATAATACCTTGGCGTTCTTGCTCGTTGATATGCGTGGCATGAATTAAGCACCATTGTTGGTCTAATGATGCATTATTTAATAACCATTCCACCGGACGTTGACCATAATGTGCTAAACAATCGTCCACTTCTTTTTGCTGCTCAGCAATATGAATATGCACAGGGGCTTTATTGTCTAAACCTCGTACATGTTTTACCGCTCGTTCTAACGAAGGCTTGTCAACCGCTCTTAACGAATGTGGTGCAATGCCAACATTGGTATTTTGATACTCAGCACTTAAGGTAAAGCAATCACTGACCAGTTGATTGAACTGTTCAACTGAATTAATAAAACGTTTTTGCCCATCAGTTGCGGGTAATGGGCCAAAGCCACTAAACCGATAAAGTACAGGTAATAACGTTAAGCCAATCCCCGATTGTTGACTCGCCTTAAAAATAGCTTTTGCCATTTCTGCAAGTTCGTTGTGGTTATCACCATTTATTTGATGATGTAAATAATGAAACTCGGCTACTCGGGTATATCCCATTTTAAGCATTTCAATGTAGAGCTGGGTGGCAATTATTTCGGCATCATCTACGGTTAGTTGGTCAATAAATTTGTACATAACGTTACGCCATGTCCAGAAACTATCTTGACCTTCGCTACCCTGCTCACTAAAGCCTGCAAAAGCACGCTGAAAGGCATGAGAATGACAATTAACCATACCGGGAATAACAACACCTATTTTTTCAGCGCCATCAATATACCCCGATGCGATTGCCGTGATCACCCCGTTTTCTATTGTCAGTGTTTGTTGTGTTTTCCAACCGCTGCTGAGTAAAATACGTTCTGCAAATAACTTCATCAATAATACCTGTGCTAATTTTTTTGTTGCGAAAATTCAATCAATGTTTTTACTAATTGCTCAAGCTTAGGAATAACGTCATTTGCCAACGCTTCGTTATATTCAGGGCTAGGCTCACTCATATAAGTACGTTGCGATAATTCTAGCTGCACCGCATGAATGTTATTTTCTGGCTGACCATATTCACGGGTAATAAATCCCCCTTTAAACCGCCCGTTAGTGACCATTGAGTAAGGTGAATAATCAAGTTTTTGCAGTGCCATTATTAATTCAGGCGCGCAACTCGTACCATCAGCCGTGCCAAAATTAAAATCGGGTAATTGCCCTTCAAAAAATCGAGGCACTTTTGATAAAATAGAATGTGCTTCAAGTAAAACAGCTTGACCAAATTTTGTTTGAATATCAGTTAATGTCGTTTTCAAGGCTTGATGATAGGGCTGCCAATACGTACTTATTCGATGAGATATTTCAGCTTTATTAGGTGTTTGTCCATCAAGATAAAGTGGTTCAAGATCAAAAGAAGTGGTCGGACAAAGTTCAGTGCTATTAGCTCCTGGATACAAATCAACACCTTTAGGGTCTCGATTAAGGTCAATAACATAACGGCTATACTTTGGCATAATAATATAAGCACCTAGCGCTTGAGCAAAAGCATAAAGTTTGTCTTTATGCCAGTCTGTATCAGCCACTTTTTTACCTTGCTCTGTCATTTTATCAGCAATGTCGCTAGGTAAATTTTCACCATTATGTGGCATACTAATAAGTAACGGAATACGACCTTTTATCAACGTATAGGTGTCAGACATTTTAACCCTTTAATTGTATATACAACTTGTGCAGACTAATTTATCATGCTGTTGCTATCGCAAGCAAATTTATTGTTCTATGCGGGTAGCGAGAAAGAGCCTTTACGGCTTTAATTATCGTACCTTTTAATAAATTTTCCCGTCATTAGCTCATTGTACTATCCCTATTATTTACACATAAAAGTATAACCTTGATTAAATTTTAAGATAACGATAGTGACTTATAACGTATATTTTTTCAGGCGGTTTCTCGTTAATATTGCTAAATAGATTTGCTGGTTAGCGACTTATAGCATAGAGTGTATTTTATAAAAATTAACTTTTACTCTCTCATGTAGACCTAAAAATCAAACAATGAATGATGACACTATAAGTAACTTACAGCGCATTTTTAGGTACCCAATTTGTTGGCTTAAACGTACTTTATTTTGCAGTATTTTATTAATCACATGCGGTGTTTATGCAGAACAATCACCCAATAGAAACAATTCCCCTCTTAAGATAGCCCTACCCGACAGATCATCAATTAATGAAGCCTCTGGAGAAAAATTCCAACTACTCGTCAATTTTCTCAAAGAGTACTGGCAAATTTGGGCGATAGATAATCAACGTGAAATTTCGTTTAGCTATATGTCAACAGATAAGGCTTATGAATCGCTAGCAAATAATAGTATCGATATTATTGCCATGACCCGATACCAAAAAGAGCAGTCGAACATATTTTTCAGTATTCCTTACGCTAAGTGGAAACAAAGAGTTTTCCGTCGCATCCAAAGTAATAAAAGTGATGGTATGCAAATCGGGATATATTCCAAAGAGCAATCAACGCTGGGTTTTCTTAGCGAACATATCGATCGTTATTATTATCAAGATATTGACAAATTACTGGGTAATTATCAAAAGTATGATGCTTTATATTCAACAGAACCTTGGTTACTTAATGAAAAATTAAACGAATATAATATCAGTGGTGCTTTTCATATAACGAAGGATGAAGTCCCTGAAATTTACTTTCGTTTTGCGGTCAACAAAAACGATAGAATGCTAATGCATGAAATTAACAATAGCATTCGCTCGGTGAGTCAACAGCAAGCTGAGTTATGGAGTAATAAATATTTAGAATTAAATCAAGGAGATATATCCTTAACGTTTGGTCGTTATTTCACTCATTTATCTTTTGCTGAAAAAGATTTTATTATTGACCATAATCAACTCTATTTTTCTGTTCTTGCCAATGGTTTTCCTCCCTACATTATTACTAAAAACTTTAATCATATTACTGAGAGAGGTTTTACTATTGATTTATTTAATATTTCAACAGCGCGAACGGGGATTGTCTACAAACCGGTTTATTTAAATAATATAGAACAAGTTTTCGCCTATTTAGAACAACAAAAAATCAATGTGCTTCCCCTCGTGGAACAGAATAAAGAAAGAAAAGAAAAACTACACTTTTCAACACCTTACCTGAAGGCCAACTATAGTATGGTGTACCGTCATAATGACACTATAATAGACGGAATAAGTGGCATTGCTAACCAGAAGATTGCCGTGGTCAATGACTTTAATGTCACAAAATTAATAAAAGAAAAACTACCTTTTGCCAATATTAATTATTTCGACTCGATGATCGAGGCTATTTCTTCGGTATCATTGGGCGAGTCTGATGTATTTATAGGAGGGTCACTGATCTCCTCCTATTTAATTAAAGAAAATCGCTTATCAAATTTAACAAGCCAACCCTTAATAAAATTTAACGATAGTGCTCAATTCTCTTTTGCAAGTAAGCTTGGCCATGATGAGGTTATCAGCTTACTCAATCGCACCGTCAAAAGTATCTCTGCAACAGACTATGAGCGACTTTATGCTAAATGGAGTCAGTCAGCTTTCCATAATAATAATGCCGATAAGCAAATTGCTAATGCTTATCGGAACGTCAGTTATTTATTTGCGGCGATTATGCTTTTTGGTCTCATTATTTTTTGGATTTATTACCGTCAACTCAGGCTAAGAAAACTTGCACAAGAAAAAATTGAACATGCCTTGGCGATTGCTGAATCAGCAAAAACAGAAGCAGAAAAATCAGCTCAAGCCAAAATAACTTTTCTTGCTCGTATGAGTCACGAAATTAGAACCCCGATGAACGGCGTTTTAGGCATGGCAGAAGCGCTCGCGTTTACCTCTTTAAATAAAGAACAGAGTGATTTACTTGAAACGTTGCAAGGTTCAGCAACCAATTTATTAGCTTTATTAAATGACGTACTCGACTTTTCAAAAATGGACGCAGGTAAGCTTACTTTAGAGTCTGTACCCGTAAATTTTCATTTACTGTGTAAAAATATTATTAGTGGCTTTAATCACATAGAACAATATAAAGCGCTAGATATTAACTTACAAATAGACAGTAAAATAACCCATTGCTATTTGACCGACCCTACTCGTTTCACACAAGTGCTTAATAACTTGCTCAGTAATGCCGTTAAATTCACCGAAAAAGGACAAATTGACCTAATTGTCTCTTTACTTAAAAGTGAGATCATTAATAACAACACCTATGACACGCTTTATTTTGATGTTAAAGATACTGGTATGGGAATAGCAGCAAACAAACTAAACTTTTTATTTACCCCTTTTATTCAAGCCGATGATGACATCACGCGAAAGTATGGTGGTACCGGGTTAGGGTTAAGTATTTGCCAAGAAATAATTACCGCTATGGGCAGCGAAATTAAAATTGACTCAACTATTAAGCAAGGTAGCTCCTTCCATTTTACTTTAAAATTAAAGCAATCAAATTTAGAGAGTACAACTGATAACCGCCGTAGCAATACTCGTTTAGTTAATGCTGCTGACGATGATCGCTTTAAAGGCCTCCGTATACTTATTGCTGAAGATAACTTAGTCAATGTTAAAGTGCTCAGTGCCCAACTTGAACGACTAAATATTAAGGCTGATATTGCTTACGACGGTAAGGAAGCTTTAGATTTACATGAAAAAGAAGCTTATGACATTATAATTTCTGACTGTCACATGCCTAATATTGATGGCTTTGAACTTGCTCAAACACTGACGAAAAATATTCAAAACCGTCCTCTTTGGCTAATTGCCGTTACTGCTGATGCGTTAAGTGGTGCGGCAGAAAAGTGCAGCGCTGCCGGGTTTGATGACTACATGGCGAAGCCTTGCCCACAAGAAGAGATCACGAATAAACTTAACAATGCCTATCGGCAGTTATTGAAAAGACAGCAGAAACAGAAATTAACGCAACAGAATTTCACCCTCTTTGACTTAGATATGCTACTAAAAAATAATGAACACGATATTGAGTTGAGTAAAAATGTTGGCCAACTTTTTATTGCCTCTTGGCAAAAAGAAAAACAACAATGGTTAAGTGCAATCCAAAAACCTGATCATAAATATATACAGGCACTTGCTCATAAACTAAAGGGGAGTACTCGATACTTTGCCCATAATGAAATATCCAAAACAATAAATAATATCAGTAAACAAGCAAAAGCAGAAAGTAGTGACGATATAAAAGTATCTGCTACACAGCTTTGTTTGCAACTAGATATTCTTACTGAAGAAATTAGTTGCTGGTTATTATCGGCATCGCGATAAGCCTGTTATTAATAATGTAAATTATTTATTATCAATCGCTTTAATCAATCGTTATAAGTTATTTATATCACTTTATTAAATTAATTTATTCAACCATACTAGCCCAACTGTAACGATTCAAATCAATCAAAGAGAGTGACTATGTTTACGAATAAAGAAACACAACAAGTGCCAAATACTACTTTTCCCATCATTACTCCTGACGGTTGGGCAAGTCGTAATAGTGACGATATTTTTGCCAATAAAACGGTTATTGTTTTTTCATTACCGGGTGCTTTTACACCCACCTGTTCATCTTCACATTTACCAAGATACAATGAACTTGCGAAAAAATTCGCCGCTAATGGCGTTGATGAAATTATTTGTATGTCTGTTAATGATACTTTTGTAATGAATGCTTGGGCGCAAGATAAAGATGCCGACAATATTAGCTTTATTCCTGATGGAAACGGTGACTTTACCGAAGCGATGGGCTTATTGGTTGATAAAAAAGAAATTGGTTTTGGTAAGCGCAGCTGGCGTTACTCGATGTTAGTAAAAAATGGCATTATAGAAAAAATGTTCATTGAGCCTAACTTACCTGGCGACCCATTTGAAGTGTCTGATGCCGATACCATGCTTGGTTACATTAATCCTGATGCTGTTCAATCTCAAGAAATAACGATATTTAGCAAGCCAGACTGTCCATTTTGTAAAAAAGCGAAAGCATTATTAACCAGCAAAGGCCTAAAGTTTGAAGAATTAGTCGTCGGTAATGATGTAAATACCTCCATGTTTCGTGCAATTACAAACGCTGATACCGTACCACAAGTTTTTATTGATGGTAAGAATATTGGTGGTAGTGAAGATTTAGACGCTTATTTTGGTTAATTCAAACTGACATTTTCCTTAAGACTCTATGCCGATTGAAGTTAATTCATCGGCATTTTTATTTTATCGCCTAGGTTTTTTTGATAATACCTCCTATTCTTAGTTTTAAATTAATAAAGAATATGAGGACTCTATGCAACTATTGCGTCAATTAACCATAAAATCTCGTCTGAGCTTAATCATCAGCGCTCTAGTCATCGGACTAGCAATTCTTAGTAGTGTCAGTTTATATAACGTTTATCATACGCTTTACACACAACAGCAAGAAAAAGTACAACAAGAAGTTGAAGGTGCTGTTAGCATTCTTGAGCATTTTCATCAATTACAGTTGTCGGGTAAAATCACAGAAAAACAAGCTCAGGAACAAGCAATATCAATATTAACAAGCTTTCGTTATGACAATAATAACTATGTTTGGCTAAACGATTTACAACCTAATATGATCATGCATCCTTTCAAACCACAATTAAATAATAAACCTGTTGGGCAAGTAAAAGATCCTGATGGTACGCCGTTGTTTCTTAATATGGTTGATATTGTTAAAGAAAAAGGCCAAGGCTTTGTACCTTATAAGTGGCCTAAACCGGGCTTAGAAAAACCAGTTGATAAAATTTCTTTTGTGCAGCTTTTTACGCCTTGGAATTGGATAGTTGGCTCAGGTGTTTATATTGATAACATTGATACCATTTATGCTGAGCAACGTAACCTCTTACTGCTAGTGTCGTTTTTGTTGGCCGTTGCTATGGGGTTCATTGTATATGTTATTGGCAAAAGTATTTTGGTTCCCGCACAGGCCGCCTCTGATCTCATGAAAAATATTGCAGAAGGTGACGGCGACCTTACCAAACGATTAGACAATAAAGGTAATGATGAAATATCAGGTTTATCACATTACTTTAATTTATTTACTGATAAAATGCGCTTGTCCTTATTAGAAATATCAACCCGAACAAACCACGTCATGCAAAGTGCAGAATTACTCTCTGAAACGAGTCAAAGTAATAATGATTTTGTACAGATGCAAAGCGACAATACCACGCAAGTTGCTGCAGCAATGGAGCAAATGACAGCGAATATTCGAGAAGTCAGTAGCAATGCTGAAGCCGCAGAAAAAGCCGCTGAACAGGCAAGAGAAAATACCATCTCAAGTAAGCAAATTGTTTCCACCACCATTTCTCAAATCACAGGGTTATCAGAAGATATTGATAAAGTGAGTGATGTGATCACCCATTTAGCTGAAGAGTCTCAGAATATTGGTGCGGTACTCGATGTCATTCGAGGTATTGCTGAACAAACCAATTTATTAGCATTGAATGCGGCCATTGAAGCAGCAAGAGCGGGAGAGCAAGGTCGTGGTTTTGCCGTGGTTGCTGATGAAGTAAGAACTTTAGCCAGCAGAACAGGACAAAGTACTGATGAAATTCAACAAATGATTCAAAAACTACAAGCGGGAGCTAACCAAGCAGTTTCAGCCGTAAAGATTAGTCAGCAAACGTCCAGTGCAACCGTAGAGGGCGCTGAAAAAGCAGATGCCTCTTTAAATGAAATCGACCGATTGATGGATACCATTGTAGACATGAACTCACAAATTGCACGAGCCACTGAACAACAATCAAGTGCCGCCGATGAAGTGAATTTACGGATTAGTGACTTAGCAGGAATGACGAGTGAGTCGGTTACAACGACAGAAAAATTGGCTTTAGCAAGCGTCGATTTGAAAAAAAATAGTGAGGAAGTCACTGAGATTATTAGCCACTTTAAATTACAGTAGTCTCGTTAAGAATACGGCTAGACCACATTAAGTCTAGCCGTATTTTTTACACTTTAAATTTACCGACAAGGTCATTCAAGCCCGTAAACTCTTGTTGTAAGCTGTCACAAGCTTGTTGTGTTTGCTGTAAGTTCTGTACGCCTTGCTGATTTAAGTCCATCAGTTTTAAGATATCTTCATCAATAGAGCGAATCACGTTAACTTGTTGCTGAGTCGCTTGTGTTACTGCATGATTTTCGTTGTCGACCTGTTGTAAAGTATGAATAATCAATTGCATTTTTTCATCAGCAATAGTCGCTTTTTCGACACTATTAGTACTATTTCTTTGGCTTTCTTCCATAGAAGTAACAACCGCATTGGTGCCCGTTTCCAGATTATTAATCAGAGTTTCAATTTCAAGCGCTGCTTCTTGAGTGCGCTGTGCTAACTCTCTGACTTCATCAGAAACAACAGCAAAACCTCGACCAGCTTCTCCAGCTCGAGCCGCTTCAATAGCCGCATTTAGCGCAAGTAAATTAGTTTGAGAACTAACGCCTTTTATCACATCTAAAATACTCGCTATATTTTTAGTTTCACTACTGAGCTTCTCAATTTCATCGCTTGACTGAGTCATTATTTTTGATAAATGCCCAATAGATTGAATGTTGTCGTTGAGTGCCGCTAGCCCTTCATTCGACTGTGCTCGCATTCCTGATGTTAAATCTGATGCAGTAACGGCATTGGTAGAAATTTCTTGTGACGAATGGTTAAGTTCGGTTACCGCTGTCGAGACACTCTCGCCACGATTAAGCTGTTGGTCTGCCATATCGATACCCACTTGCGAGCTTTTCCGCACTTGGTCAATCTGCCGCTCTAAGTTGGCAGCAGATTCTTTAACTTTTTTCATCGAATGATGCATCGTCTCAATAATGCCATTAAAGTTTTGTGATAACTCTCCGAACTCATCTTGGCTATCCACCAATATACGTTCGGTTAAATCGCCATCGCCTCGAGAAATACCTTTTATAGCCAGGTTTAAAGTATGAATTGGCTTCATTAAATAACTAAATAATAGATGCAAAAGAATGATTGTTGCTAAAAGGCTAACAATAACGACAACAATTGCTATGTTTCTAGAATTAACCATGGGTTGATAAGCTTTTTCGCTATCTAGTACAACACCCACATACCAATCAACCGATTCGATACCTTTAATGGGAATAAAGGAAACAATGGTCTTGTTATTAATTTCATTTAAGTCACTCAGAAATGGCGGTGTTTGCCCCAATAACTCACTAACATCTTTATCGACATATTTATCATCAGGATGACTTAATATTTTCCCTTTTGAAGTCATTAAATAGGCGTAGCCTAAATCAAGAAAGTCAATTTCATTCAAAATAGATGAAATCTCATCTAGAAAAATATCCCCTCCTGCGGCTCCGACAAACTGATTATCTTTTAAAATAGGGGCAACTGCGGTTAATACTTTTTGATCCGTCGTCGCATCAATGTAAGTTTCAGTAAAAGAAGACTTACGCCCTTCTTTTGCTAATAAATACCAAGGGCGCTGACGAATATCAAAACCTTCAGGAAGTTTTATCGTGAGATCATCAAGAATAAATTTACCAGTACTGGCGAGTCCGACAAAAGTATTTTTCATCTTCCCCGCTTTTACCGCTTGTTGAACACCATGGAAAATTTCTTCATCATCATTAATATCGGTTATATTTAGCGCCACTGCATCGATTATTTGTAAGCGGTTCGTTAACCAATTAGCAATATTTCCAGAGACAGAACGTCCTATTTCATCAATCGCATTATTAAGGTTTTTTTGGGTATTATCTTTCAAAAAGATATAATTAATTGATGTGGATGCTGACAGGGCTATTAATAATAATACGGTAGTAGCAATAATTATTTTGTGGGAAAATTTTAATATAAACACTCACTAACTCTCTTACTTCATCATTCAATCTTATTACGTTACCATATCACTCCAAAAAGCTAGAGCCAACTTCCTGTTACATTTAATTTTTGAAAGCAACTTCAAAATTAATCTGATAAAATAGTTTTATATTTTTATTGATAATATTCTACTTACCTTTATGGACAATCAACCTTTCAACCCTCTTCACGGCATCACCTTAAAAGCGCTTGTTACCGAACTCGTTGAATATTTTGGTTACCCTGCCCTTAGCCAACAAATAAAAATAAAATGCTTTACCGAAGATCCAAGCATTAATTCAACCTTAAAATTTTTACGTAAAACACCTTGGGCCCGTGAAAAAGTTGAAGCACTTTTTATTAAGAATTTTCATAAAGTTCATCAGCCTAATTCTGGTGAAAAGAGCGACCAATAATTTCGCCCACTATTTAGATTTAATAAAAATTTAACTTATAGCGCAATAAACTAATTGCTTGCTGAGAAACCTGTCACACTGGCTCCATATTCATTATTTTTTGGAGTCAGGGATGAAACCCATTAATCACTATATTTTAACTTGGCAATGCCCTGATACCTCAGGCGTATTAGCTAAAGTTTCTCAAAGCCTTTATCAACATGGCGCTTTTATTACAGAAACCTCCCAGTACAGCGATCCCTATACCGCCACCTTTTTTTCGCGTATCGCATTTGACGACAGAAACTTAACAGTTTCAATTGTGCAATTCCGCGAAGCAATAGCCGAATTAGCCCTGCCACTGGCGATGAATTTTCAATTAAGAGCGCGTGATAATTTTCCTAATGTTGTTATAGCGGTTTCTAAAGACGATCATTGCTTGGTGTCTTTGCTAACAAAAGTTAAGGCCGGTGTTTTACCCATCAATGTAGCGGCTGTTATTTCTAATCATCAAGACTGCGAAGCTTTGGTCAATTGGCATAACATTCCTTTTCACCATTTACCGATTACCGCGTCGACAAAAGAGCAACAAGAAAGCCAATTACAAGAATTATTAACCTGTTATAAAACAGATTTATTAGTGCTTGCGCGATACATGCAAATTTTATCCAATAATTTTTGTCAACAATGGCAAGGTCGAGCCATTAATATTCATCATTCTTTTTTACCCAGTTTTAAAGGGGCAAAACCTTATCATCAAGCTCACCAACGTGGAGTAAAGGTTATTGGCGCCACAGCACATTATATAACAAGTGATTTAGATGAAGGCCCAATCATTGTTCAAGAAGTCAAAGCAATTAATCATAGCCTGACCATAGAGCAAATGGTTCATAGCGGCCACGACATCGAAGCAACAGCGTTGTCTCATGCCGTTAGAATGCACGCCGAGCAGCGTGTGTGCTTAAATCAAGGTAAAACAGTGATTTTACTGTAAACCTCATTTTCACCCAGCTCTTAAGTAACTTTATTTAACGCATTAGTTCAAGAAGGTGTGTCGGTTCATCGCACTATATTCAGTGGTGCTTTGCTGTTTTCATTCTATATATCTGCTACATTAAGGCATAACCTTTTGCCTTAATTAGTTGTTTTTCTCCATGATCCACTACCAGATATTTCCTGAAAATTTAAATAGTCATTTATTCTCCGTTGAGCTTTCTTTTAGCACAAAAATTGGCAAAAATTATCATTTGTCTCTACCCGCTTGGTTACCTGGCAGCTATATGATCCGTGATTTTGCTAAAAATATCATTGAGATTAGTGCTCATAATAGCGAGCAAGACATTTGTTCAAATATAAAAGATATACCGCTAAATAAAACCGACAAACAAACGTGGCAATTTACCGCGACGAGCACTAGCACAACAGTAAGTTATCAAGTATTCGCATTTGATTTATCAGTACGCACGGCTTATTTAGATAGTGAGCGAGGTTTTTTTAATGGCAGCTCTACGTTTTTACAAGTACAAGAGTTACCAAATGAGCGCTGTCAGTTAAGTATTTTATTACCACCGAAATTAACCAAAGACCAATCTGCTCGGTTAAGTAATTGGCAAGTTGCCACAGGCTTAACACGCACTAAAGACACTGAAAAATACCAATTTGGTGTTTATATTGCTGAAGATTATCAAGAGCTAATTGACTGCCCTGTCGCTATTGGTAACTTTGATGCTTTCGAATTTGTTGTCGAAGGTGTTATTCATCACTTAGTCTTTACTAGCCAACATTTTGGTGATCGAGAGCGCTTAAAAGTAGATATTGCTAAGCTTTGTCAGCATCATATTAATTTGTTTAAAGAAGCCCCTTTTAAAGAATACTGGTTTATTACTCATTTATTAGGTAGCGGATTTGGGGGGCTTGAACATAAAAATTCAACTATTTTACAAGCCAGTCGTTTCGATTTACCAAACCCTAATAAACCTGATGAAACAACAGAGAATTATCAAACATTTTTAAGCTTGTGTTCACACGAATACTTTCATGCTTGGAATATTTGTCGAATTAAGCCCAAAGAATTTAGACCTTACAATTTGCAACAGGAAGTTCACACGACACAACTGTGGGCATATGAAGGGATCACTTCTTATTATGATGATTTTTCATTATTTCGTACCGGATTAATCAGCTTTGAAGACTATCTGAAACAACTTTCAAAAACAGCTACACGTGTTTATCGGGGTCAAGGTGAACTCAAACAAAGTGTCACTGCTTCAAGTTACGATACTTGGACTAAGTTTTATCAACAGGGGCCTGATGCAGTTAATAATATTGTGAGTTACTACACTAAAGGGTCTTTAATTGCGCTTTGGTTGGATTTAACTATTCGTGAAAAATCAGCAGGTGTCCATAGTTTAGACACGTTAATGCGTGAATTATGGATACATTTTGGCAGAACCCAAATGGGTACCTGCGAAGAAGACTTTATTAATATTGCAAATATCCTATGTAATGAAGATATTACCTCATCTTTTCATGACTTACTCTACAATGCTCAACGCGTTAACTTAGCCCCCTTACTTAAACAAGTAGGTATTGCATTTACCGCACAAAAATTCAAACACCTTAATAGTTTAGAGACGACGGGAAATGATGTGTATTCACCTTACATTGGTGCTCAATATAAAGCATTGCCATTAGGAGTAAAAATCACTCAAGTTATAGAAAAATCGCCTGCGGCTCAGGCAGGCTTAGCGGTAAATGACATTTTGATCTCTGTCAATAATATACAAGTTAGTGAAAAATCATTACAACAACTTGCTGAGCATTTGCCAGAAAATACTCAGGTAACTTGCCACTATTTTCGTGATGATCAATTAATAACCAATGAGATTGTGTTTATTGATTCTCCTTTAGCCGCCATTGCTATTACTGAAGTCGACAATGCGCTCAGCAAAAAATGGCGCTGTATAAATTAACTGTAAATTTTTTGCCACAAAAACAGCAAAAATAGTTATTCATTAAAAAACAGAAAACTAGTAACAAAAGTTACCTTGTGTAAAAATTGTCTTATTGTTTAAAAAATAGAAGACTAGGAATTTAAAATGATCAAAATGAAACGAATTCACCACGTCGCTTATCGTTGTGCTGATGCAAAAGTAACCGTTGATTGGTACAAAGAACATTTAAACATGGAGCTAACTGTAGCGATTGCTGAAAATGAAGTGCCATCGACAAAAGCACCCGACCCTTATATGCATATATTTTTAGATGCTGGTATGGGTAACGTGTTAGCTTTTTTTGAAATCCCTAACTCTCCAGCTATGGGGCGAGATGAAAATACCCCTACTTGGGTTCAACATATAGCGTTAGAAGTGGAAGATATTGATGCTTTAGTATCAGCCAAAGCAGAGCTCCAAGCCAAGGGGGTTGATGTGCTAGGTCCAGTAAACCACGGTGTATTTAAATCTATTTATTTCTTTGACCCAAGTGGCCATCGATTAGAATTGGCTGCAAATACCGGTTCAATTGAACAAATGACAGAACTTAAAAAAGTTGCTCCTTTAATGATTTCAGAATGGGCAGAAACCAAAGTAGCACCAAAACATGCTGCTTGGTTACACGAGCTAGATTAGTTTTCCCCTGTCTTAATCGTACTATAGACAAACTAAGTTGAATTTTTTATTCTGCTTAGTTTTTCCTTTCGTATTCTCTTATCTAAAATCCCTCACACCATAAAGATATAAAGCCGTATATAACACTATATTTTTACTTATTTGTCAGGTTGCCCAGCCATTAAACGAAGAATTTCGTATATAAAGCCAACAAAAATACGTACTACATACATGACTAAATTTGTAAGACATAAGCCATAAACAATAACTATTCTTACCATTCATTAACTTCCATAGACATTAATAGCAATAAAAAACAATGAATTAAGATTTTTTAATTAATAAGATGTAAATAAACATGTATTTATAACTTGCGGCTTTTACAAACTAAGGTAGAGTATTGCTCAGCTACTTTGTAGCCAAATAACAATATGGATTGAACTGCATGGAAAGCATTTAACCTTCTCTTAGTAGAAAGTTACCTTTATAAAAATACGGATGATTAAGTTACTATCAGGATGATTGTTGATATTTAGGTCTATACGACCCATACGGACAGCCAAATAAAGTGTCATGATGACCAATAAAAAAATAAATTAAGTATTTAACGCAACATAAAAAATAATAATACGTTAGAGCTTAAATGGAATTGCTAATAGGTTAGGATAACCACTTAAAATTTACGAAAACGATGACTTGTTCATCGTTTTTTTATGCCTGAAGATTAATCATGAAAAACGCTATCGCTGTTTGCCACAATATAACGTAAAATACAACGATTGAATTTACAAACGAAATTATTTTATGTCTCGTAACAAAAAATCTAGAAAACAAGGCACTGGCTCTATTGGCGCAGTAAAAGATGATAAGAAAAAAGCCATAGTTCCTGTTGATAGAAAACCAAAGAAAAAAACAGGCAAGCAAGCAGGTAATCGCCAGAAAGAAGCCTTTGATGCAGGTAAAGAATCTCAAACACCAGCAGAAAATAAAGATCCACGTATTGGTAGTAAAAAACTGATTGATCTGGGCGTTCCTGTCAAAGCAGCGACACAACCTTTTAAAGCCAAAAATAAAGTGAAAGCTGATATTTCTCCTATCGCGGCTATTCGTGTTGTTGAACCCGACACCTCTTTAGAGCAAGAGCTATTCGCTATTGAAGAAGATACGCGTTTACAAAGTATTCTTGCGCAACAAGATGAAGATATCTCACTAAGTAATGAAGACGTTGATTACTTCAACGAAAAAATGGAACGTCATCAGCAATTACGTGAATTACTTGGCTTAGAAGATGATGATGAAGATGAATCACCGGTAACAACAAATAAAGCAAAATCTGGAGATGATCTTTGGGACAAATTTGACAATAGCGATCTTTCAGAATTCGAATAAGGTTTTATTATGTTTTCAAGCCCTTGGTTTTATGCAATTGTTGGTGGAGTAATAGTTATTGCTGCACTTGTTTTTTATGCAGTGAAATTATTAACTCAACTAAAAAAGCAAACGGTTAAACTAAAACAGGCAGAGCAAGATAGAAAAGTAGCGCTAGCAAAGCACGATAGTAAAATCCTCAGTAGTGTGGTTATTATTGCTCACGCAATGAAGGAAGAGCAATGTGACATCGCTGAAGGCTGTTGGCGTTTAAGTGTATTGCTTGATTCTTTAAAACTAAGTGAAGGTTTGTCTAAAGAATTCCCTGCTATATTTGAACTTTATAATAAAATCAAGCATATGCCAATTCTTGATGCGAGAAAGAAACTTGCAAAAAATGAGCGTATGAAACTTGATTTTGAACGTATGAAGGCAGAAACCAATTTATCTGCAAAGATAAAAATTGATGTTATTTCATTGCATCAATATGCCCAAGAACGTATCAGTATGCTAACAAGCTAACTTTTATTACTAAATAAATAAAACTTTGTTGCGCTCGATCAATACCCTTAATGTTTGCATTGTTAAACTGTGATTTAGAATATAAGTCATCGCTAATTCGGTAACACAATGCAAGCAACTCAATTTTTCGACCCCCTATTACTGTCAAAATATAATACCAGTGGCCCTAGATATACCTCTTATCCTACGGCATTAGAATTTCACGAAGCGTTTTCTGAACAAGATTTTATTCAAGCAGTAAAAGATTCGCCAAACCGTGAGTTGTCTTTGTATGTTCATATTCCTTTTTGCCATAGTCTTTGCTACTACTGTGGCTGTAATAAAGTGATTACTCGTCACCGCGACAAAGCCGATACCTACCTCACATTTTTAGCTGAAGAAATTAATTCACGCGCTGAACTTTTTACTGACTACACGGTGAAACAACTTCATTGGGGTGGCGGTACACCAAGCTTTTTAACACATAGCCAAATAACAAAATTAGTTTCGTTATTAAAAGAAAAGTTCACCTTTGCTGAACATGTAGAGATGAGTATTGAAATTGATCCTCGTGAAATTGAAATGAACCTTGCAGATCACCTTTTTGACTTAGGCTTTAATCGTTTAAGTATCGGTGTACAAGACATTGACAAAAAAGTACAAGAAACCATTAACCGTGTGCAATCAACCACGTTTATTAGTGATTTTATTGCTCATGCAAAGCAGGTGGGGTTCAATTCAATTAATATCGACTTAATCTATGGTTTACCGCATCAAACCATAGAAACCTTTACCAAAACGCTTAATAAAGCCCATGAAATGAATGTTGACCGTATTTCATTATTTAGCTATGCACACTTACCAAGCCGCTTTGCTGCCCAACGTAAATTACGTGACGAATGGTTACCAAGCACGCAAGAAAAGTTTGCTTTAATGAAACTGGCAATCGAAAAGCTTTGTGGATTCGGTTACGACTTTATTGGTATGGATCACTTTGCTAAATCTAATGATGAACTTTCTATTGCACAAAAAGAAGGTTCACTACACCGTAACTTCCAAGGATATACGACAAAGGGTGGTTGTGATTTGCTCGGCTTAGGAGTTTCTTCCATTAGTAATATTGGTAATTCTTTCAGCCAAAATGTCAAAGAATTACAGGCCTATTATAAAGCAATTGATATCAATAAAAATGCACAAGTCAAAGGCGTTAGCTTATCTCCAGATGACCTAATTCGTGGCGAAGTTATTCGTGAATTAATGTGTAATTTGTATCTTGATAAAAAACTAATTAACAAAAAGTACAACATCGATTTTGCTAAGTATTTTGCTGAAGACCTCCCCCTACTTAATACTTTCATCCAAGATGGTTTGGTTGAAAATACCGCTGATTTTATTAAAGTCGATCAAAAAGCGCGTTTGCTCATCCGTATCATCTGTATGAGTTTTGATGCATATATGAAAAAACACGTGAACCAGCAACGCTTTTCGCGGGTAATTTAATCATAGCTTGCTTACTTTTATAAACTAAGAAGGCAAGGGATTAATCAATTTTTCCTAAACTGAATTGCTGCCCTGCACTAGAAAACCTTAATTCAGTGCCCTTTTCTGCGCTGACTTCCTGTGCTAAGTCCGCCCATTGGTAGTAAACATTACGGTGTACTTTTGCCAATAAATTACGACGTACTAAAACATATAACTCACCATTAGCATTTATCGTTAATGGGTGAGTTTCATCAAGCACGAATTCATCATCGACATTAGTACTAACTGTCATGATTGATTTTTTATCATCTTGCCAAGCCCATTGTGTTAAAACAAAAGGTGCATCTTCAACGGTAATTTTGACCTTCTCAACTGGCGTGACTAAAAAATACTCATCACCTTCACTCCCTACTTCTTTTAACAAAACCGAAGCGAAGAGTTTAACTAACGATAAGCGTTTGAATATTGTGCCACCATAAAACCAGTCACCATTACTCTTAACTTGTAAATCGATTTCACCACAATACGGGGGATTCCACGACTCTATTGGGGGAAGATTTTTAGCTTTACCTTCAGTTAACTTATTTAACTGCTCAGAAATTTTTTCTAATGACATTTATACCACCAAACCATCCGTTGGATAGTTATTATAAAACCTTAAGTAAAAATACAGCAGGTGTAGACATTAGTAAAACCCCTTAAACAATTAACAGCATAACTAAAGGGAAATAGAGTTAATAAATAGTTGTGAAGATAAAAGAGTTAAAAACTAATATTTTTCTTGTCAATCTACGCATAAATGCCATATACTCTCCGCGCCTTACCACAAGGCGTTCTAAGTAAGTTCAGTGGTGGCTATAGCTCAGTTGGTAGAGCCCCGGATTGTGATTCCGGTTGTCGAGGGTTCAAGTCCCTTTAGCCACCCCATTTCTACCCTTGAAAAATAATTAAGCGCCCCATCAGTTCAATAACCAAGCTGTATCAATGACTCTCTTTATTAAATTTGATTTTGATAGAATTTTTTATTTTTTGAGGTATCCAATATTTAGCTGAAATATTATGAAAGTCAGCATCTAAATAGGGATTTTGAATTAAATAAATATTTTTTTCTTCGAAGTTATTTAAAAGATTTAGTGCCTGCTTTATGTCAGGGTGATTATCAAAGGTTTTCATAAAACTGTTATTTTCATAAGATTTTTCTAAGCCGTTAAATAATATTTCATGGAGGTCTTTTCTGTTTTTGTTCACATAAAAAAACAAATCTGCATGATAATAAACCATCAAATTTCTATAAATTGAAGATTCAGGCCGACTCTTTTCTCTTTTGCTTATATCACCAACAATAGAGCGTTGAATTGCATTGAACCTTTGCCCCTCCAGCATAAGCCAAGCTCTACCGCTAGCTGACTTCATAATATTAAAATTGTTGTAATTAAAAATATCATTTTTCAATTTGGCAGTATTGCTTCCTATCATTAAATTTTCTTTAAACTCTTTTAACGTTGATAAGGAAGCAAGGTTTTCTAGTTGTTCATTGTTTACCATAAAATAACGATATCCTAATAGTCCTCTCGTTAGAGGAATATCAACCCTTAAAAATCGAGCAGAATATTCTAAGTTAGCCCCCCCACTGAAAACATCGCATTGGCTTTTTTCTAATTCAAAATTAAGCAGCTGTCTAGGTCTTGTTAGTTTTTCTGGATATTGGTTGAGCGAATAAGTATGACCATTATCTTTCATGGCATTTAAAAACTGGAGAAAAGTGTATTTATCTTGAGTGTCTCTTTTGAAACCACAATAGCTGATATGCTCTGCAAATACCGTATTGGTATTAAAGATGAAAATAAAAAATAAAAATTTAAATACGTGATTTTTTATTTTCATAAGTATTAATAAAAGTAATCAAAAGTGGCAAGAATAACTTTAATAATAAGTGATTAAATTTAAATAACAAATTTTTACACCTTATCGATTTACTTTTCTTATAGCGAATTAGGGTTATTGTATTTTTTCTCTTTATTTGTCTATGATATTAATCATGTGTTCTGATTATATTTATAGCAAAATATCACCTTAAAGAGATAAAAATGATAAGAAAATGTAGTAAGACATTTTCATACAATAAATTCATTAAAACATTATTTTTCGTTGGAATTAGTCCTTCACTCCTCATCTTGGACGCTATTCAAGCGGCTGAAAATACGCTAATAAAAAACAATGAAATTGAAGTTATTGAGGTCATTGGGTTAAGAACATCGATTAATAGTTCTATTGAATCGAAAAGAAATGCTGATCGCGTGATGGATACTATTTTTGCTACTAATATTGGTAAGTTACCCGATAACAATTTAGCTGAAGCTATACAGCGAGTTACTGGTGTTCAAATCACCCGTAAAAATGGTGTTGGTGCTAAAGTATCAATTCGTGGTATGCCACCATTTTTTTCGCGCGTAACAATAAACGGTCAATCTGTTACTCCTCCAAGTAATGAAGATAGAGTCTCTGGTGGTTTTGGGCTTAGTATGTTTAATTCAAGTCTAGCGAGTCAAATACAAGTCATAAAATCTCCAACCGCTGATATGGAAGAAGGTGGGTTAGGAGGCACTGTAAATATTATAACCCGTAGAGGATTTGATTTTGATAAGCCCACGGGGAATGTTCAAGTAGGATCAACATTTGAGGAATTAGCAGATGAGCAAAGCGCTAATACTTCTTTTTTCTTTGCAAACCCTGTTAATAATCAGTTCGCTTTTACCATTAATTTTTCTCTCTCTGAATTAGTAAACCGTAAAGATTATGTCGATATAAATCGCTGGCAACTTTATGATGTGGGTGTTGAAAATGACGCTTTTGCTCCTTTTAGATCGCGGATACGCCATCAAGAAAAAAATACTGAAACAATTAATTTAGCTAGTTCAATTCAATATCGTCCTAATGAAGGTATTGAGCTTTATACCGACATCACGTTTAGTGAAAGCACCGACGACTCTATAGCTCGAGATATTTCATTTGATTTTAAGGATGCAAAGGGAAATTTTAGTGATATTACCATTACCAAACATCCCGGTTCATCGTTCGGTACAGTAACGTCATTTTTAACTAATTATTCAGAAAGTGGTGTTGCACTTAAATTAGAAGAAAAGTTTTTTGATGTTAAATCTAGTGTATTAACCATAACACAAGGAATGAACTGGACGATTGATGATAACTGGTTGCTTGAAGCTGCTATTTCTTATAGTAAAGGCGATCAAACATATATTAATGATGCAACTAAAATTCAAATTGATAAAAAAACCAAAGTTGATTTTAACGATGGCGAAGGTAAGCGTTTCCCTATTTTTGGTTTAGATGTTCGTCCAGATTCCGAGATTAACTCCGGTGCAGATGAAGCATTTGGTTTAATGGGTGATATGAACATATTTAATCAATTTAATGCTTGGTCATGGGCTGAATCAGGTCAAGAGGGGTGTTATGGCAAGCCTATTTTTTGCGATATTACTGATGGCGCTAATGACTATGAAGAGAATAAAGAATTATCAATACAACTTGATTTAAACCGAACTATTGAGTTTGGAGACATTGAAAAAATAAAATTTGGCGGCCGCTATCGTAAGCGTTCCCGCACCCTTGAAGTTTATCGGGATACATTATTAATTGATGGTGAAGAATATAATAGCCGTTCAAATGAAGCTAGGGCTTTGCTACCTAATATAAATGATGTTAGCCAACGATTTTATGAGACCGTAGGGGGAGAATCCCCTTTTTACTCAAGCTATGCTCAACTACAAAATTTTGTCTGGTATGACGGTAAAGCTTTTGTTGATATTGCTAAAAAACACGACTTAAATCGTAAAGGTGAGGTTGCGGGTTTTGATTGGCGTAAAACTGAGGAAAAGGTTCTTGGAATATACGTTATGGCGAATGCACAAGGAGAATTAGGAAATTATACCTATAAAGCTAATTTTGGTGTGCGTGTAGTGAACACTGATATAGATGGATTAGGTTATGGTGGTCTTGGTGGTGAAGAGGTAAGCGATATTAATCAATTAACCTCATTAAAAAGTAGTAATCAATATTGGGATGTTTTACCCAGTGTTAATATTTCGATAAATATAACAGAAAAGCTTATTTTTCGTAGTGCTGCCGCTAAAGTAATGACACGTCCAGAACCCTCAGAAGCCTCATATTTCGCGAAAGGCCCTGCAAACATTGATGATTTAAGCTATTTAATTGCAGAAGGGGATGAAATTACTTTTCGTTATGGTAACCCAGATTTAGATCCCTATAGAGCATGGCAATTTGATATGGGACTAGAATTTTATGCAGAAAGTGGCGGTTTAATAAATATAGGGCTCTTTCACAAAGATATTGAAAGTTTCATTGTAGAACAAAATATTGTTGAATGTAATGAGATGGATAAAGAAGGATTTCTGCCTGTAGAGGTCACTAATATCAATGGTTATTGCGGTATTAGCTTACTTATAGATGGCAATGAAGAAAGCTTTAAGGTTACCGCTCAACAAGGAGGGAATGGTGACGGTGCTTCTATTACTGGGGTTGAAATAGGCATTCAACAATCCTTTACATTTTTAAACGGCATATGGCAAAATTTTGGTGTCCAAGCAAATTACACTTATATTGATAGCTCAAGTGAGTTAATTGAAAAATCTACCGGTGACGATCTTCCCTTTGAAGGTGTATCAGAAAATTCATACAACGTTATAGGATTCTATGATGATGGTATTTTGCAAGCTAGAGTTGCTTATAACTATCGCAGCGAGTATATCTCAGTAGCTTATGAAGCTAGTTCATTAAGCTCGGTAAGTGTTGAGGGACGCGGGCAGTTAGATGCTTCAATAAGTTATAACCTTACCCCTGATTTTGTTATCAACTTAAGTGGACAAAATTTGACAAATGAATCCCTCCGAGAATTTCAAGGTGAAAAAATACGCTTACGTTCATATCAAGAATTTGGTGCTCGATATATGCTAAATGCGAGCTATAAGTTTTAATATGGTTATAGTTATTTCTGCAATTTTATAACGAATACCCATTAAAATAAGGTAATAATAGCTGTTTTAGTAATTTGTCTAGGTGTTGCTGATATTTTTGATTAAACTAAAAGTAATTAAAGTAAAAAGTACACTGTAATGGAAAAACATCAACAACTATTAATTGCCTTAAGGAAAGTCATCCGGGCAATAGATTTGCATTCAAAACATCTTAGCAAGACCTCTGGATTAACAAGCCCACAATTATTAATTATGCTAGAAATAGATAAAGCGTCTGGCGTTAATTCAAGTCAAGTCGCTAAAAGTGTTAACTTGAGTGCAGCTACTGTTACCAATATTTTAGATAGG
Source organism: Colwellia sp. Bg11-12 (assembly GCF_014076955.1). Classification (NCBI taxonomy): domain Bacteria; kingdom Pseudomonadati; phylum Pseudomonadota; class Gammaproteobacteria; order Alteromonadales; family Colwelliaceae; genus Colwellia; species Colwellia sp. Bg11-12. The sequence goes on along the minus strand of NZ_JACGUZ010000078.1, from coordinate 60,610 downwards.
TTAGAAAATAAAGGTCTTATATCAAGAGTACGTAATACGCAAGACAAACGAAAAGTCAGTTTATATTTAACAGAAGATGGTAAAGCACTTTTGCTCAATGCGCCTCAAGCACTGCAAGAGCATTTCATTGAGAATTTTGCTAACTTGGCGCAATGGGAGCAATCACAACTGCTTTCTTCCATGGAAAGACTCGCCGGAATGATGGACGCAAATGAAATAGATGCAGCACCATTATTAGAATTAAATGCGATGAGTGCCAGCAGTATTAGTAAAGCTGACACCCCTAATAAGTAAAAATAGCTCAGGTTATCCTGAGCTATTTATCGTTAACGTAACAAATGTAAAAAATGCAAATGCTTGTGGTATTGATCAATAATATTATTGATCACTGCCGTTTTCGACCAACCCATAATGTCATAGTCTTGCCCGCCTTCGCCCAAGTGAACTTCAGCACGATAGTAACTTTGCTCATCTTCAGCTTCATTGGCTTCAATAACATAGTCAGGTTGAGAGTACTTACGAGCTAACACCCGATACACAAACTCTTGTGCTTCGCCATGGTCCACAATTAACGTTAATCCATTGTCATGTAAAATCTGAACATTGATTTGATTTGCTTGCAGCTCTTTAGCGACAGAATCAAATGCTGGAACAACTGTCTGCTTAACAAACTTACTGACATTAGTTTTATTTGGGAAATCAACAACGTTCTTTAGTCGTATTTGCCAACTATCACTATTGTCATTACTCGAGTGGGGTAGCCCTGTTATTAACTGACTATCCTGCTTAAAAGCCTCGACCCTTAACGATTTAATCAAACCAGCAATAGCGAGTAATAATACGAGAGTAAAGGGTAACGCACTGGCAATAGTCATGGTTTGAAGTGCATTCAGTCCCCCTGCCAACAGCAATATCGCCGCCACTATACCAATACCAACCGCCCAATAAACACGTTGCCACAACGGTGTATCATTCTTGCCATGCGAGCAAAGCATATCAACCACCATAGCTCCAGAATCACAAGAGGTGACAAAAAATATTATAATCATCAGCACACTAAAAAATGAAAGCACTGAAGATAGTGGGAAGTTTTCAAGAAAAACAAAAAGTGCGACTGATGAGTCTTTACTCACCATTTCACCTAACCCAACGATCCCTTGGTTATAAACTAAATCAATGGCACTATTACCAAAAATAGTCATCCAAAACAAAGTAAATACCGTCGGTATTAGCATAACCCCTATAATGAATTCTCTGATCGTACGGCCACGAGAAATTCGGGCAATAAATAAACCAACAAAAGGAGCCCAAGCCAGCCACCAGCCCCAGTAAAATATCGTCCAACCACCTATCCAATCTGTCTTTTTATAAGCAAATAAATTAAAGGTGTTATGCACAATATCAGCCAAATAGTCGCCAATATTTTGTAAATAAGCTTGTAATAAAAACACTGTTGGACCGAGCACAAAAATTAACAGCAACAAAATAACAGCTAAAATCATATTTGTTTCAGAGAGTATTTTAATACCCTTATCTAACCCCGTAGCAACTGATATAACCGCCAGTGAAGTAATACCGCACATAATGATGATTTGATTAGTAAGCGATACCTCAATACCGAACAAGTAACTAAAGCCAGCGTTAACCTGTGATGCCCCTAAACCAAGAGAGGTAGCGACACCAAAAACGGTACTGACGACAGCAAAAACATCAACCAAATGCCCTGGCCATTGGTAAATTCTGTCACCAATTAAAGGATATAGAGCAGACCGTAAAGTTAGGGGTAAATTGTGTCGATAACTAAAATACGCTAATACTAGGGCAACAATGGCATAAATAGCCCACGCATGAAGTCCCCAATGAAAAAACGTCATTTTCATTGCTTCTTGAACGGCTGCAACCGTACCGGTTTCAGCCGTTGGTGGCGACAAATAGTGCATTAGGGGTTCTGCTACACCAAAGAACATCAAGCCAATGCCCATTCCTGCAGCAAAGAGCATAGAAAGCCAAGAAACTAACGAATAATCAGGTGTTGAATGATCAGGGCCTAAACGAATATCACCGTAGCGAGATACTCCTAAAAAAATAACAAAAAAGAAGATAAAAGCAACCGTTAGCACATAGAACCAGCTGCCATTTTCAATGATGCTCGCTTGAATAAGTGTAAATAAACTTTGCGCTTGTTTAGGCAGCGTAGCCGTATAAAGTAACAGCGCAATTATAATAGCTGAAGCACTACCAAATACCTTTTTATTTAATTGACTCTTGACCGATGTAGGCAAATTATTCCCCTGGATTTAATTCGTATTGATATTATATATACTTAAGAGATTCAGTATACAACATAACTAATTCACAAGAGAAATAAACACCCTTATGGACAAAAAACCTGTCTGTGAAGATACAAGCATTTGTAAAAATTATCTATAAGTCCTATTTTTTGTTAAGCTATGCAAGAATAAATTTAGTTCGAACTCTAATAATATCAACTCAAAACATAATTAACCTACTAAGGGATAATCAATATGAAATTCACTAAGTTGCATTATGCGGTCTTAACGGCCATAGCAGCATCAGGCTCTCTCTATGCCGAAGAAGTAAAAGAAAAAGCAAAAGCAAAGATAGAAGTCATTGAAGTTACTGCAACTAAACGCACTGAATCCATTCAAGATGTTCCTGTTACCGTCACCGCATTAACCGGTGATAGTTTAGAGAAACTTGGTGTGTCAAATTTTGATGAGTATGTAGAATTTCTACCCAATGTTGTTTTTCAGGGCACTGGCCCTGGACAAAATGAAATATATATTCGTGGTGCAGCTACTGCGCAAACTAATATTTCTGTTTCGTCAGTGCAAGCTTTACAGCCCTCTGTTGCTTTTTATTTAGATGAACAGCCGGTATCAATGCAAGGTCGTAATTTAGATGTTTACGCGACCGATGTTGAACGTATAGAAGTTTTGCCTGGGCCACAAGGTACGCTTTTTGGTGCCAGTTCTCAATCAGGTACCGTGCGTTTAATCACTAAAAAGCCAACCCACGATGGTTTTTCTGCCGGTTTTGATACCAGCCTAAGCTCAACTAAAGGTGGGGATATAAGTAATTCTGTTGAAGCTTATTTCAATATGTCTTTAACTGACTCTCTTGCGGTACGTGTTGCTACTTATAATGACTTCCAAGGCGGTTGGATAGATAATATACGCAATGTTCCCGGTCAAGGTGGCTATAACGGTAGTGCGGTAGTTATTGATAGAATTTCTGCTGATTTTGCTAAATTAGCAGATCCTGAAAATACGCCTGTAACTGCGCCACAAAACGATGCTTTAGTCGAAGACGATTTTAACACCGCCAACTATGCGGGTGCACGTTTTGGTGTCTCTTACTTGATTAATGACGAATGGAACCTTTTAGTGCAGCACACTCAGCAGTCGCTTGATACTGAAGGTGTGTTTTCTTATGATCCAAACCTTGAAGGCCAGACATCAACAAATCGATTTGTACCAGAAAATAACAATGATGATTTTGGTTTAACTACGTGGACATTAGAAGGACGCCTTGAACAACTTGATATTGTTTATACCGGTGGTTATCTAGACAGAGACATTAATTCAACGATTGATTACACCGGTTATACCAATGGTGGTCAATTCTCTGCTTATTATGTTTGTAACTATGCAAGTACACCTGAAGCACAAGAGTGTCTTGACCCAACTAAGTATTACAAAGAACAAACCGACACCTCTCGTACCACCCACGAACTTCGATTCAATACTCCGGCTGACAATGCCTGGCGTGTAACGGCTGGTGTTTTTTATGATACGCAAGAAGTATCATCAGTGGGTCAATTTAAAATAGCCAATACCGAACTTTTTTCTGATTTAAAAAGAACACTTGTTGGTAGTGAAGGTATTAACAGTAATGGTGGACCTTTCCCTGCTGAAGTGAGCTTTGTTAATGATGTTACCCACACGATAGATCAAGTCGCGGTATTTGGTCAGTTTGCTTATGACATAACCGACACCGTTACCGCAAGCTTTGGTGCGCGTTGGTATCAAATTGATGATATTTATAAAGGGTCTACAACAACCGCTGATGTTAGTGGTCGATTACGCGCCTTTGGTGATGGTAGTCCAGAAGCCTTTACAGAAGAGTTATTTGGAAGTGATGCTCTAGCGATACAAGAGTCGATTGCTAACGGTGAACTCGACACTAGCTTACTTGATAGTGACGGTACGCTAACAGTAGATGATACCATTATCAAAGCCTCTGTTGATTGGAAAGTAACTGACGATGTAATGGTCTTTGCTTCGTATTCAGAAGGTTTTAGACCGCCGGTGACTAACCGTGTAGGTGGTGGTGCTGCTGCTAACCAAGAAGGCGCTTTTGAAGGTTTCCGCATACCCGTATACTCAACGACAGATAGTTTAGATAACGTTGAAGTTGGTTTTAAATCTACCTTGTTTGACCAATCATTGCGTTTTAATGCGACAGCTTATTATTCAAAAATATCTGATCTACAAACCTCACGCTATGACCCAACCAATATCAGCTTCTTAGTATTTACTGATAACGTAGGTGATGCTGAAATCAAAGGTATTGATGGTGACTTTAGTTGGGTTGTTACTGACAACTTGGTTATTTCTGGCGCATTTAGCATAATTGATACTGAGTTAACATCGGTTAATGATGTACTTGATGGTATTGCACCAAGTGTGGGTAGTAGATTACCTTATTCAGCTAAATTTTCAGGTAACCTACAAGCACAATATTACTATAATATTTCTGGTGATCTAACGGGTTATATTAACGGTTCAATCAGTTATACCGGTGAAAGACTCGCGGGTATGGCAATGGACGCTTATATGGTCGAAGATGCGACTAATTTAGTTTATGGCACAGGCTCAGGTTTAAGTATTCAAAAAGAAGCTGATGTTTATAAAGGTGTTAACTATCAAGACAGTAACGGGGAAACCTTTGCGGGTGGTCGTTACATCCAAGATAGTTACATTTTAGCCAACTTAAGCTTTGGTGTGACTAACGACGAATGGAAAGCAGAATTGTTTATCGATAATTTAACCGATAAAAATGCTATTCTATACGTTGATACTCAACAATATACGCCAAAAGTTGTTTCTAACAGACCTCGTACCATTGGCTTTAGATTCTCGTATGATTTTTATTAAGTGTTAACTCAACACTAGCATCTAAATAAAAACCTAATAAAGCCGCTTGAACTTTGTATCAAGCGGTTTTTTATTGGTAAAGTACCCTATCAAAACAATATCACTTGTTAACCTGTCTTGGAGCAAAGCCGTTGAACAAAACACCCCTTACCCCAATTGAAACACAATTAAAGTCGATTCAACACTTGATCCAAACGGCAAAATTTAACGATGCGATTGCACAATGTAAAACACTACAACAAGTCACTGAACAACACCATCACATTGAATTATGGTATTTAATGGCGATTGCCCAGCGCTATACCAAAGCGCTTACTCAGGCATTAAGTAGTATAAGTACGTTACTTGAACTTGATGATTCACACAGCCGTGCAAATCAAGAACAAGGTTATATCCATCTTGCCTTAAACAATACTAAGCAAGCTAAATTATCCTTTGAAAAAGCCGTGCAACTTAATCCAAGTTTAGTGGGAAGCTGGCATGAGTTGATTCAACTTTACCGACAAAACGGTCAACAAGAACAAGTACAAAAGGCAGCTAACCATCTCGAAAGATTAAAAAAACTGCCACCGGCTTTATTGGCAGTTACAGAGTTAATGTATGAAGGGAAATTATTAAAAGCTGAGCAAATTTGTCGACATTTTTTACAAAACAATAAACGTCATGTCGATGGCATGTGCCTACTTGCTGAAATAGGTATGGAACTTAAAGTTTATGACGATGCTGAATTTTTACTAGCGAGCGCACTTGAGTTAGCCCCTAATCATATTCATGCTCGCTCTCAATATCTCAACCTCCTTATCCGTTTAGGTAAATATAAAGCCGCAGAGCAACAGGTTGAAACGTTACTCGTTGAACAATCTGAGAATCTTAGTTATAAAGTCGCCAAGGCCAACACCTTAATGGGCTTAGGTAAAATAGAACAAGCCATTACTTTATTTGAACAAGCCATCGCACAGGATGACAAAATTCCTGGTTTCTATTTACAACTCGGTCATGCACTTAAAGCACAAGGCGATATCAAAAAAGCGGTCACGGCTTACCAAAAAGCTTATCAATTAAACCCCAGCTACGGTGATGCATTTTGGAGTTTAGCCAATACTAAAACCTACCGTTTTAGTGATGATGAAATCGCCAGCATGCAATTTCAGCGAGCAGATATAACTTTAGCGTTAGCGGATAAAGTTCAACTACACTTTGCTACAGGTAAAGCCTTTGAAGATAGAGAAGACTATCAACAAGCCTTTCAGGCTTATCAACAAGGCAATGAATTACAACATACCAACAGTGGTTTTGACATCAGAAAAATAGAGCAGCAAGTCGCTGAACAAATAAAATACTGCACAACCGAATTATTTGAAAATCGCGGTAATTTAGGACTCAAATCACCTGATCCTATCTTTATCGTCGGTTTGCCAAGAGCAGGATCAACACTACTTGAGCAAATACTGGCCTCACATAGCCAAGTTGATGGCACCATGGAACTACACAATATTTTAGGTTTAGCTTCAAGATTGCGAGGGCGTGAAAATAATAAAGATAATCTGCAAGATAATAAAGAAAGCCAATACCCCAAAAATTTAGCTGAAATAAACTCAGGTTATTTCAAGCGCTTTGGGCAACAGTTTATCGATGAAACACGTGTATACCGTGAGCAAGCACCACTTTTTATTGACAAAATGCCTAACAACTTTTTACACATAGGTTTGATTAAATTAATACTGCCAAACGCGAAAATTATTGACGCAAGACGCCAACCAATGGCTTGCTGCTTTAGTGGTTTTAAGCAATTATTTGCCGAAGGACAAGATTTTAGTTACAACCTTGAAGACATTGGACGTTATTACCAAGCTTATTTAAAATTAATGGCCCATTGGGACCAGGTATTACCTGACTTCGTATTAACCGTTAATCATGAAGATGTGGTTGATGACTTAGAAAAGCAGGTCAGAAGAATACTTGATTTTTGTGGCTTACCCTTCGAACAGTCATGTATTGATTTTCATAAAACCAAGCGCACCATTAAAACTCCAAGTTCTGAGCAAGTTCGTCAACCCATCTATAAAAGCGCTACCGAACAATGGCGATACTTTGAGCCCTACCTAGGCCCGTTAAAAAAAGTATTAAACATTAACTAAACTGATTGTTCATAAAGTCGTTATTTTTTACCGAGGTTTGTATCTACTTGCTTTAACATTCATTATGGAATCAGTGACCAATAAAATAAAATGGTTATGCAAACTTAAAGGTTAAACAAGAGTATAAGTTGTTTAACCTCGGTTAATAAGTGAAAAATTGAGAGTTCTCAACTAATCTATTAACTGTTAGAATCAATAAGTGAATAGCCCCATTAAATCAGCAAAATAAGGAACGTTTTTGCGAGAGCAATCTAAAATAAGTCGTGTTAATGACAAAGAACTCCAACAATCTAATGTCATTTCATTATTTGCATTGGTGGGTATGTCTATTACTGCCCTCATGGGATTTATTGGCTTATTGAACAAAAATTTTGCTTTAGCCATCTCTTTATTTTTCGCGAGTTTTATTTATTTTATTGGTTATTACGCCTATAAAAAATTTAATAATTTAAGATTAAGTTCCGCAATTGTTCTCTATTCACTTTATATATTAATGTTTTATCTTGTATACACCGGTGGTGTTGAAAACACAGGACCTTTATGGATATTTATTGTTGCACCTGTTTCAGTATTCGTTCATGGGTTAAAACGTGGGCTCATTGATATTGCATTTTTTGTCGCTACTACCAGTATTATTATGTTTATACCCACAGACCTAATTGCCCATGCTGCCTACAGTACTGAATTTAAATTACGTTTATTATACTCTTTTTTAACTGTGACTTTTCTTTCTGCTTTGTATGAGCATTCCAGAGAAAATTCTTATAAACAAGTATTAGAGCTCAGCGAAAAATATCAAAAACTCGCACATTTAGACCCCTTGACTCAGTTATCTAATCGTCGTGATGCCCTCTATATTTTGAAACGAGAACAAGCGCGTATCATGCGTACTAAAGAGCCATTATCTATAATATTATGTGATGTCGATTATTTTAAGAAAGTAAATGACCAGTTCGGGCACAATGCTGGTGATGCCGTATTAATAGAGCTTGGAGAAATATTCACTGATAGTATCAGAGAGCAAGATTGTGTTGCTCGTTGGGGTGGTGAAGAGTTTTTATTTATTCTGCCTCAAACTGAAGCCAAAAGTGCCAACATTTTTGCAGAAAAAATCCAAGAAAAATTGCACAGTCATTTAGTCAGTTATCAAAATAACAAAATCAATGTCAAAGTCAGTATGGGAATAGAGCAATTCAAGGATAATCAAACCATAGATGAAGCCATCAACAATGCTGACAAGCATCTCTATCAAGCAAAAAACTTGGGCAGAAATCAAATATTTCCAAAGTTTTAACCCTCAGGCCTTTTGGCGACCCCATGACTTTCTTATAGTAATCAGCAATAGTTACACATAATTCCCAAACTAAAGCCTTTTTTACGCTTATCTCTAGAGCAACCTACCCTTGGTCGTAAATATTTGATTGTTTACCGATTTTACTTTTGTGTAATACAAAATATAAGGCTAATCTATGATCACACAAAAATAGGATAGCACTTATGACACAGTCAATAATTATCAACGGAAAAGAGCATGCAATTGATGTAGATGGCAATATGCCATTACTTTGGTTTCTTCGCGACCATCTAGAGTTCACTGGTACCAAATTTGGCTGTGGTAGTGGCTTGTGTGGCGCTTGTACGGTTCATGTTAACGGACAAGCTATTCGCTCATGCATTACTCCCGTTAGTACATTAGTTGACAAAAAAATAACCACCATTGAAGGGCTATCTGAAAACGGAGATCATCCTCTACAAAAAGCCTGGTTGAATAACAATGTTCCCCAATGTGGATATTGCCAAGCCGGCCAAATAATGAATGCTGCGAGCTTATTAGCGGTTAACGCAGCACCAAGCAGTGAAGAAATTGACACGGCAATGCAAGGTAATATCTGTCGTTGTGGCACCTATCAACGTATTAAAAAAGCTATTGTTGAAGCCGCTGACACGTTAAGTAAGGAGGTTTAGTATGACTATTTCTAATGTAAGTCGTCGTGATTTTTTAAAAACTGCCGGTCTAGCGACCAGTGGGTTAGTGATCAGCGTAGCTTTACCGATGAATGCTTTAGCCGAAAAAGGCATTATGAAAGAGAGTGCTGAAGAGATTAACGCTTTTATTCAGATTGCTGATAATGGCGATACTATTATCTATTGTGGACGATGTGAAATGGGACAAGGCATAAGTACCGCTTTGCCTTCTGCCGTAGCTGATGAAATGGAAGCCGACTGGCAGCGTGTTACGGTTAAGCAAGGCGACGCCGACGAAAAATATGGCCCTCAAGCCACAGGGGGATCAGCAAGTATCCGCGTAATGTTCCAACCTATGCGTGAGGCAGGCGCTACAGCAAAAGCAATGTTAATAGCCGCTGCGGCAAAAGTCTGGAAAACCTCCCCTGATAACTGTTTTGCACAAGCGCATTTTGTTATCAATAAAACCAACCAACAAAAATTAGGTTACGGTGAACTAGCGAGCATTGCTGCTAATATGCCTGTTCCTGAAAAGCCTACACTGAAAAAGAAAGCTGACTTTAAATATATTGGCACAGCACTCCCTCGACATGATCAAGATGAGGTGGTTGTTGGCAAACGTATTTATGGTGTCGACACTAAACTACCCGGTTTAAAATATGCGGCCATTGTTCATTGTCCTGTTTTAGGCGGTGCACTAAAAAGTCTTGATAAAACAGCAGCACTTAAAATGAAAGGTGTTAGCGACGTTGTCGAAATTCCACGTTTTGATATTCCCTTTGGCTCCATTGGTGGTGTCGCGGTAGTTGCTAATAATAGCTGGACAGCACAACAAGCGGTAAAGCAGTTAAAAATAGAATGGAGTTTAGGCGAAAATGCTATTTACGATACTAAAGAATATAAGCAGCAACTTGTCAAAAATGTTGAAAAGCCCGCAACCTTAGCATCAGAACGTGGTGATATTGAAAAAGCGTTTAGCGCAGCAAAACATAAAATGTCAGCAACTTATACCGGCGGCCACCTTTCACATGCACCGATGGAGCCTAATGCCAGTGTTGTATGGGTACAAAAAGATTCGTGTGAAGTGTGGGCATCAACACAAAGTCCGGCAGATATTCAAAAAGTTTTAGGGCAATACCTCGAACGTGATCCAAAAGATATCATTGTTCATGTGGCAATGGCAGGTGGCGCTTTTGGCCGTAAGTTTAAGTGTGATTATGTACATGAAGCCGCGGTTATTTCACAAAAAACGGGCAGCCCTATTCAACTTACGTGGACACGTGAAGAAGATATGCGTACCGGTTATTATCACTCGATAAACGCTCAACACATTGAAGCTTCAATGGACGAGAATGGAAACGTTACTGGCTGGTTGCACCGTGCGGCGTTCCCTTCAATATCAACGTTATTTGATCCCTCTCTCGTTAGAACACCAGCGAATAGTTTGGATGATATTACCAATCATTTATTTGGTGTCGAAAACTGCCGCGTTGAGTCTGGCGATGCGAAAGCACACACACGTATTGGTTGGTATCGTGCGGTTTACGCTATTTTCTATGGCTTTGCTTTTAGCACTTTTGCCGATGAACTGGCTTATAAAGCTGGTAAAGATCCGTTATCTTTTGTCAATCAACTGCTTGACAACAATAAGAACAAAGAACAAACAGCACAAGTCAAACGAGCAAAAGATATTTTGGCCATTGCTGCTGATAAGTCAGGTTGGAAAAATCGTGATAAATTACCCGAAGGACAAGGTATTGGTTTAGCTGTACATTATAGCTTTCAAAGCTTTGTGGCTATGGCTGTGCATGTTGAAGTTAACGGAGACGATATTAAAGTATTGAATGTAGACTGCGCCATAGATTGTGGGCAAGTCCTTAACCTTGATGGCGCGACAGCACAAATGGAAGGTGCGGTTGTAATGGGCATGTCGTTAGCATTAAGTACTGAAATCACCTTTAGAGGTGGCGCGGTTGTTAACTCTAATTTTCATGACTATCCAGTTATGCGTATTACCGACATGCCAAATGTTCGCGTTCATATACCTGACTCAGATGAAAGTCCAACAGGATTAGGCGAACCAGGTGTAGCTCCTTTTGCTCCAGCACTAAGTAATGCCGTGTTTGCCGCTTCAGGTAAGCGCTATAGAGATTTACCTTTTAAACCCATGTCAGTGTAAAGCATCAATGAGAGCTGTAGTTTTAATAACGCTAGGTTGTTGTAATCGTATTGATCAGCAGCATACATTGCTCATTAGGAGATTTTCCCTATGAGCAATCATTTGTCGCACATATTGGCACAATGGTACCCAAACCGTGATAACGCTGATTGGGTGCTAGCGACCATTTACCAAACTGAAGGTCCTTGCTATCGAAAACCAGGCGCTATGATGTTGTTTAGTAGTCAAGGTCATCAGTTAGGTATGCTAAGTGGCGGATGTTTAGAGTCAGACATTGGCGTAAATGCGCGAAAGGTGATGCAAACAGGTAAACCAATGTTAGTTTGTTACGATGGTTCAGATGAAGATGATTTATCATTTCATCTTGGCATTGGCTGCGGCGGCACTATTTATATTATGTTGCAGCAGATAAGTGTTCATAATAACTACTTGTCATTAACTCAAGCATACGAGGCGCTTCAGCATCGTATTTCAGGCTATTTTTATCAAAGCATTGTGACTAAAGAAACGGATGGGCAAGCTTATTTCGAACCTGCAAAAGTAAGCGATATCGCTGAAAAAGCTTCACTCATTCTCTCACCATTAAGTAATAATAATGTTGATACTGACTGGTTAGCAACGCCGATTGTACCAGAGCCTCACCTGCTTGTTGTCGGCGGAGGTATTGATGCACGGCCTCTAGTAAATATGGCTGAACAATTAGGTTGGAAAGTGTCATTGTGGGATCCACGCCCTGCCAATGCTCGCAAAGAGTACTTTTCCAATGTAGATCATATTATAAAAGGCGGGGCTAATGTCCTTGCCACTTTTGTTGCAGAAAAAGATGTTAATGCTGCAATATTGATGAGCCATAATATCTCGATTGACGCACAAGCGTTAAAAGCTTTAGCACAAACCACTATTCAATATTTAGCTTTACTAGGCCCTGATAATAGAAAACAACAAGTTATCACCCAAGCAGAAATTAACGAGCAGTCTTTATCATTTAACTTCGCTGGGCCTGCCGGTCTTGAGATCGGTGGAACTTTGCCAGAGAGTATTGCACTTTCGATACTTGCTGAGTGCCATGCCAGTCTATTCAGTAAAAGAGCTCAATCAATTAGCGATGTACTAGAAAAAAAGGTACTAGAGCACAACCCCCTAGAAAAAAGTCACGATGAATAACCCAGAATATAATTTAAAAATCATTCTGCTAGCGGCGGGTAAAAGCCAGCGATTTAATGGCATCAAGTTATTAGCAAAAATACAACAGCAAGATACTTCTATCACGTTAATCGAGCATGCTTTACATCAAATATCTGGGGCGCTTAATACACTGAATATAAGCCAGAAAAACATTCGTGTTGCAACAGGCCTTTATCACTCACAGTTAAGCGCTTTGTTTAATGACCCCAATGTCTTAGACTATTGCGAAGATGCTCACTTGGGCTTAGGGCATACTATTGCACAGTCTGTTCGGCACATCCTCAATAATGATCAAAGTACGAGCCATATAATGATCGCGCTTGCTGATCAAGTTGCCTTAAGTGTCGACAACTATATCGCTTTAATCGAAGAGTCTGTAGTTTCACCAACTAAATTAGTTTGCGCGAAAGCAGGGCAAGAGTTAATGCCTCCCGCTATTTTTACCTCAGCTTATTTCTCTGAATTAACCCATTTAAAAGGTGATAAAGGTGCTAAGCCTCTTCTCCACAAAAATAAAGAAAACCTGAAAACAGTCAGTATTCCTCATGCCGAAAAAGATATAGACACGCGGCAAGATCTCGACAACTGGCATAATGATAAATAAACACCCTACTATTTAAAAAATAAGCCGTTAACCACACTAACAGGACAATTTATGCACGCTTTTATAAAAATAATATCCGCTGCGTTATTAACACTTACCGCATCCAGTCAGGCCAATGATCTTACTTTAATAACCGACCAAGGTTTTGAATTAAAAGCGAGTTACTACCAAAGTAATCAAACAAGTGATCGCGCGGTATTGTTACTACATCAATGTAATTACAACAGAACCATGTATAACGACATAGGGCAGCAATTAGCCGATAAAGGTATTCATGCTTTAAGTCTAGATTTCAGGGGATATGGTGAAAGCGCTAAGGGTGAATTCACGCCAGAAACATTTGAAGCCTTATCAAAAGAAGAACAAGGCGCCGCTTGGCAAAAATTGGTTGCATATTGGCCTAGCGATGTTCAACTCGCTTATGATCATTTGAAAAATAACATGTTAGACAAAGGCATAATCGGTATAGTTGGCGCAAGTTGCGGGGGTTATCAAGCCATTACTTTAGCGGAAAAAAATCCCATAAGTGTGATGGGATTTTTCTCATCAGGCCAATCCGAAGAAAACATAGCTCGTTATACAAAAACTTTAGCTAACAAACCGACGCTTATTATTGCTTCAGAAAAAGATATCAGTACATATGAGAGTGCACAAAAACTATTTAGCGCTTCGACAAGTATGGGTAGTAAGTTTATTGCTTACAAAGGCACCGCTCATGGTTACCCATTACTTGACAGTGATACCGAACTAGCCAGTTATATGGTGAGCTGGTTAGATAGCCACTTAGTCAAGTAGCTCAATAAGCACTAAACCTCTTGAATCTGCTCGCAGTAGGCTTGCTTATTCGAACATGTCGATAGGCGACTTTATTGACGGTTAGGCTCAAAATTATCATACCTAGGTAGTTTTTCATCAAGGTCTTCCCAGTTTGCTTTTGAGGTAATAAAGTTATGGGAGACAGGCCTTGCTGAAATATCAGAGTCTAGTATACCTAAACGAAGTCGCAGCCTTGTTGGGTCTTGATCATTTGAGCTAAAAACAGGTGATCCACAGCGAGTACAAAAATGCCGAACTCGCCCGGGTTTAAATGAGAAGGTCGTTAAACAATCATCACCTGAGGTGATCTCAAAGTCAGCGGTATTAATAAAACCATTGGTCGCATAAGCCGTACCACTATTTTTTCGACACAATGAACAATGACAGTGAATAATATCGCTTATTTCACCCGTAATTTTAATGCTTACCGCCCCACATAGACACTGCCCAAAATACATATAATTGACGACTCCGTTGTTTATTTTTAGCGCAAGTAATAACCACTCTAACGCTTGGTAATTGTGAAAAATCCCAGCCATTAAATTATGGCTATTATCATTGAGAAACAAGTGACAAGCAATATAGGTAAACGGTGTTAATAAAGCGGTACTCGTTGTGTTTTATTGATAGATAAAGAACATCGAGTAAAAAAGCACTTACTCTTAAGTTCTATTTAGATTAAAATTGCCCGCTTAAGCAGCAACTAACTGCACGTTTTATTGTTTAGGGTTTTCATGCGTTTTTCAAAATTAATACTACTTTTCATCTTCATTTCTGGTTGTGCAACGATCACTTATATTGAACTTGATGACCGTTATGGTTTTTCAAACCCAATTAATCGCGCCAATACTGCTGGTATAACACCACGACAAAGTGAGCTTTTCCATCAACAAGTGCGTCCAATTTTAGAGAATCGCTGTATTGTTTGTCATGGCTGTTACGACGCGCCTTGTCAATTAAAAATGGAATCGATAGCCGGTATTGAACGAGGAGCAAATAAAACCATCGTTTATGACGGAGCACGTTTACAAGCGATCCCTTTAACCAATATTCAAGGTAATCCTAAAACAATTGACCAATGGCGAAGCGATGAATTTTATCCCGTTTTAAATGAACGCCAGCAATCACCACAAGCAAACTTAGCCAGCAGTCTGATGTTTCAAATGTTGCAGCTAAAACGAAATAATCCATTACCTGATGACGTGATTTTATCTAAAGCATTTGATGTTAGCCTTAATCGCCAGCAGGAATGCCCAACCATAGATGAATTTAAACATTACCAAGAGAATAACCCTTTAGGTGGAATGCCTTACGCTTTACCAAACTTACCTGACCATGAATATCAACAATTAAC
The DNA here is from genome assembly GCF_014076955.1 of Colwellia sp. Bg11-12. Classification (NCBI taxonomy): domain Bacteria; kingdom Pseudomonadati; phylum Pseudomonadota; class Gammaproteobacteria; order Alteromonadales; family Colwelliaceae; genus Colwellia; species Colwellia sp. Bg11-12. The sequence goes on along the minus strand of NZ_JACGUZ010000078.1, from coordinate 45,189 downwards.
ACAATGGTTAGCTAAAGGCGCAAAAATGCCGACAGCCATTGCGCCAACCAAAACAGAACTTGTTATGGTTGAACAATGGGAGGCTTTTTTAAATGGTGACTCAAAAAAAGAACAACTTGTTGCCCGATATCTTTATGAACATTTATATCTAGCTAATTTATATTTTGATGCGACACAACAAAGCTTTTTTAATCTCGTTCGTTCAAAAACACCACCCACACAAGCCCTACAAACTATTACGACACGCCGTCCGTTTGAAGACCCTGAAGTTGACCGTGTTTATTATCGTTTACAGAAAAAACAAGCAACCGTTTTAGCCAAGCGACACATGCCCTATCGTTTTGATTCTGCCAAGCTCACTCGTTATAAAGCGTTATTTTTTGGCCAGGATTACACCGTAGATAAACTTCCAGGATACAAAATTAAAAACGCATCAAATCCATTTATTACCTTTCAAGCCTTGCCACTGGAATCTCGTTATCGCTTTTTGCTTGATGAAGCACAATTCTCAATTATGAATTTTATCAAAGGTCCTGTTTGTCGAGGTCAAATTGCTCTCAACGTTATTGAAGACCAATTCTGGGTAGCCTTTGAAAATCCAAATAACATTGATATGTTTGGTATCAACAAATTTTTAGTTGAACACAGCAAGTTATTACAATTTCCTGCAGCAACCAGCAGTAGCGTATTATCAATTTTAGATTGGCGTGAGTATGCAAGCCGACAAAAAGAATACGTTTCAGCAAAAAAAGCGTTTATAGAAAGCCTTGATCTTCGCTCAGCCAATATTGATCTGGATTTAATTTGGAGTGGTGATAATAACCCTAACGCTGCACTGACTATTTTTCGTCATTTTGACAGCGCCTCTGTCGTTAAGGGATTTGTCGGGCAGCCGCCCAAATCTGCTTGGGTTATTGGTTATCCATTACTTGAGCGCATACACTACTTATTAGTGGCAGGATTTGATGTTTATGGTGATGTCGGTCACCAATTAAAAACACGCTTATATATGGACTTTTTGCGAATGGAAGGCGAATCAGCCTTTTTGATGTTACTGCCAAAGAAAGTGCGAAAAGATACGCATAACCTATGGTATAGGGAAACAAATTCAGATGTTAATGACTATAATTTTTTGGCTAATTTCGCTGAACTGCCAGATTCTGGTATTAAATTTAAGACTCCTGAACCCCAGCAAGAGTTATATCAATTATTGAAAGATCACACCGCGACAACACACCTGAATAATTATCAATTAACTTCATCGGTTAATGACTATAAATTTAAACGATTGGAAAATTTAACGGGTGAAAGTGTCTCTCTGCTTCCAGAAGTTAGCTTTGTGGTGGTAAATGATGCAAACACAAGCCAAGTCTTTACCTTATTGAGAAATTCAGCTCACAGTAATGTTGCTCATTTGTTTTCAGAGAAGAAACGCCGATTATATAAAGAAGATACACTTACCGTAGCCAAAGGCGCTATTGGTACTTATCCAAAAGCATTTTTTAATATTCGCCCAGAAGAAGTTGCTGAATTTATCGTAGCTATTGAAAATATGAAAACAAAAAGTGATTACTTTGATTTAAAAACTCGTTATGCGGTGAGAAGAACGAATAAAGACTTTTGGAAATTTTCGGATAAATTACACCAACAACTCAAAAATGAGCAAGGTATTGAGTTTGGTTTGTTAGATTACAATCGTTTAGAAAATAAATAATTGTACTGAAAAAAAAGCAAAAAAAAGGCGTTTCTTGAAACCAAGAAACGCTTTATAAAAACATAACACTAAGGGAAATAAACTCTCGTATATTAAGAGCGCCACTTTTCCAATAAGTTCAAATTAATATCAATAATTTTATCTTTCTATTCTAAGGTAAACTCAAAAATAATTTCATCATCTGCTTCACGGTGTATTCCTGCCAGGTAATGTCAATTTGACCATACTTTTTTAGCTAGAATATCAGCTCACGACTTCTATTCTAGCGTACTGATGTTTAATACCTTACGGTGAAATACTATAAGCCAGCTTAACCAAGTCTGATTGTTCGCACTCATCGAACCAATAGAATATTTTGATTATTCCCAAAATATCTCTTTAAATCGTCAATAATGAAACAAACTTTTTAGGAGACACTAGTAAATCTCACAAAAACTTGATCACTTACTGTTCTAAATAGAAAAATATAGTATAGTTATTGAGCACTAATAGCTTTTTTATCTACCAAAGGGCTTATCTATTACAGGGAGCGGTTATGATGAATTCAAATATATTCTTAGTAAACTTACCAGAGCATGTCAGTAAAAGTTTGCTGCCAGCATTGGAGAGTGAGCTTTTAGGAAATATCCAATTCATCACGACTGATAATGTAACCCAACCACTAAATACCCCAATAAAAAACACCGATTATCTCATCTTTTATATTGAAAAAATCGATGAAGAAAGTATCGCTCAACTTGAATTAAAGCAAAATGTACCGACGTTATTAATCACCCATAATTTAAATTTTGAAATGGAAAGAACAGCCAAAGCGCACTTCATTGATATGGTTGTTAGTGAAAATAATAGCCAGCTAACGGCCCTTATTTATGGCTTTATCAGACAACACGATATTTATCGCTTTCAGCATGCGTTAGTCGTCGATGACTCCAGAGTCGATAGTCGCATTGTTGCCAACATATTAAGCAGCGAGTTTATTCGCAACGATATTGAGCTTAACAGCGAAAAAGTAATCGAGCGTTTAACGTTAACACCTTCTATAAATATGCTGATACTTGATTATGAAATGCCATGTAAAGATGGTTGCCAATTGATGCAGGAAATCAAAGAGACATTTTTAGAACGACCATTTATTTTTATTGGCCTAACCGGTAGTAGAAATGGTGCTATAAAATTCCTAACTAATGGTGCTGATGATGTATTTATTAAGCCTTTTGATAATGAACTCTTTACTTTAACCCTTAGAAAGCTGATTTTTAATGTCCACAAAATAAATAAAGACAAACGTACCTTAAGTGACTATAAAAAAATTGTTAATAACCTTTCTAAGGAAATATCTGATCCTATCTACGTTTTAACAACGGTTAATGATTGTTTATTAGACAAAAAAGTCAATAAAGAGCAATACAATACCTTTAAAGAACTCAGCCTGATGTGCAAAGAGAAGTTAACTCATACCTTTGATAGTCTATTAAGTTACTTTGCTGTTTCTAGTTACATGCAAAGTTCCGTATTAAAGTCATACTCATTACAATCGATGATATCAACACAGCTATATCTAGAATCAAGCCGAGATAAACTGCACAACATTATAGTGAATAAATCGCTTGACGAAGATATCAAAAATTTATCCGTTCCTGAGCAAATTGGTCAAGTTATAAACCAATTAACCCATGATGCCGTATTGCGCTCTCATAACGGAGGAGAACTTAACATAAGGCTTTATTCACAAAATGATGATATTGTTTTTGAAGTTGAGCATGCTTCACTTTCCTCTTCAAATACAGAAAAAACCAATACAACTTCTACCATAGTAGCCCTCCCTGAAAATTTACTCCAAGCTGAATCTTTAAATCAATTACTTTGTCAAAAAATCATCAATGAATACGACGGCTCTTTAGGCGTTCATCATAAAAGTGCTGGAGATGTACATTTTTTTAAAGTCCCTAAGAAATCATTTTTTTCAAGAAGTGCAAACTATTAATGTAGGCAATCTCTAAAATAGTTTGTTTTTTGTCATAATATCGTTAAAGTATAACACTTCCAATATAACTTAACATTTACGTAAGTATCGTTTAAAAACAATATGTAAGTCATTCGTGTGCAGTCAATGAATAGTAGTAAAGGTTTCACTTTAATTGAATTAGTTGTAGTCATCGTAATATTAGGCATATTGTCTGCGACGGCATTACCCAAATTTATTAACTTGTCAAAAGATGCAAAGATAGCAGTACTGACCCAACTTAGTGTGAGCGCAAAGGCGGCAAATCGTTTGATCTTTTTAAAGTCAAAAATGCCAAGCTATGTCACATTCCCTGTGACAGGCCGAGTTGATTTAGTCGACATAGATATAGATCGCAATGGCGTTATTGACCTCTCTGGTGTGGATTTAAGGTTATTACACTCTTACATTGATAATCATGAAATCTACAAACAAGTTGATGTTTCAGAGCAATTTAAACTCTCTGGTGGCAAGGTCTTTGAAGAACAAGGCGTAAACTTTGTCTATATTGGTTATGATGCTAATAGTAACAATCAAGTCAGTGACGACAACTGCTACTTTAGATATACCCAAGCACAATCTGAAACGATAGGTCCAAAATACGATGTTATTGATGATGGTTGCTAATCAAAGATGAATTGAAACGTCAGCAATATTTAGCAAGGTACTGCACTTCTCGTCAGCTTTTAACGTTACTTTCTTAATTCTTCCATATCTGCAATAAGTTCTGCTAACTTTTTAAATTGACGTCCGTAAACAATATTGAGATCCCAGCGATAAATAGCTTCTGCAGAGCGCGCAAAGATCAGCGTAACTATCACTACAGCAACAACCAAATAATAAGGTTGGCCTAAAATGATAATATCAGTTGGCAGCACCTCAACTAACAACGAAATCAACTTTCCACCAGCTTGACTGACAATCCCTTGTACCGCCATCCCTAAGAAAAACAGCGGATAAAAAACTTTGTAATAACCAGAATACGTTTCAATTGAACTTTCAAGCCAACAATTAAAATTCATAAGGTAATCATAACTACTTTGCCCCTTAGACAAATTAACCGATTTTTTAAGTTCCATTTTAGCAATGATGATCAATGGAATAAGTAAGCAGAATATATATATACCTAAAAATGGCGCCCCAATAAAGCTCATCATAATAAGCATAATTAAACTGCCAGCGATGACAGCCTTTATATTGATATCAAACATATCTTTGAATTTATCAACAATATTTTGTGATTTTCGGTTGTATAAATCATTAATTTTAGGGGCTGTTAAGCACGCCTCGTTAACAAATCCTTCTTTCCACATGGCTTCTATTGATTTTGTCATGGGTTAATCCTTCTGATTAATAAGTTTGTTGAGCCTGTCTTTTATTCTCTTAATGCGAACACCGATATTATTGGAATTACTGCCAATAATGTCGGCTATCTCCTTGTACGTTTTTTCTTCGAGATAAAGTAAAATAACGGCTCGGTCAGTTTCAGATAAATGCTTGATAGCGTTGTATAATTCGTTAATCTCATCATTAACAAAAGCTTTACTATCATCTATCGCTTCATCGGGTAAAGCGTCAGAAACAATCTGTTTGTCGCCATTTTTTCTTCGCTTGAGATAAGTTAGACACACATTGAGTGAGATACGATAAATCCATGTTGACCATTCACTGTCTTGATTGAAATTATCTTTACTACGCCAAATTTGAAAGCAAACCTCTTGATAGTAATCTTCAAAATCTTCTTGAGTGTTCGTGTAAGCTCGGCAAATTTTAATAATAATTCCAGCAAAGGGCAATATAGATAGCTGGTAAAAGTCACTTCCCATTAAAATCCTTTCTCTGTTGATTTGTTATACTTGGTTAGTGGTCCGGCGTAAGCATTTATTACACCTAAGCCCAAAATATTTTATTAGATGATTTATTAGTGCTTTAATTAGCTACAAGTACCCTACTGATAAAATAGGTTTTATATAAGTATGCTATTAAATAAATCATTAAGTAAGCAGTAGGAGCCGTTTAAAAAAGTCTGTCCGTGATGCCCTGGTTATTGAAGAGGCTATTATTTATATAAAAAGTAAGCGCTAATAATGAACGGCCTACCTCGCTTTAATTCTATCTATAACCGTTTCTACAATAACAACCAATCGTCAATTGGAAAAAAATCATCCGCTGCATTAATTAATGAATTAGCCGTCAAAGCAGACACCCCATAAACCTGTGTCTTAACACCATAACGCTCTTTAACTCTTTTAAGCAGCAAATCAAAATCGCCATCTCCCGATAATAAAATCACCGTGTCAACATGGTCGGCATGTTCCAGAACATCAATCGTAATTCCTACGTCCCAGTCACCTTTTGCTGAGCCGTCTCTGCGCTGAATAAAAGGCTTAAGCTTCACTTCAAAACCAATGTGTTTTAACGCTTTTTGAAATTTATGTTGAGCATCATCACTGCGTTGGATAGCATAGGCATTAGCAATGACAATATCGCCTTGTTCATTAATTTGTTGCCAAAATTTACGGTAGTTAAACTGCCTTTGAAAACTATCACGGGTGGTATAATAAATATTTTGTATATCGACAAAGATAGCTATTCTGTTAAGTTCTGTGATCATTTAAGTACTCGATGATGAAATATATGAGTTATAGCCGTCAATACGACAAACTAGATGCAACATGCTACAATAAACTTACCATTAAAAACACGCCTAAAAGTATAATAATCCAGAGAAAAATACGATGTCAGCTATACGTTTACTATTCTATTTCTTATTACGTTTCCCTATAAAATTCCTCGTACGCAGCAAGATTATGCCTGACAACTATTTAGCGTCAGAAGAAGTAAAACTTGAGCAACCCCAGTTTTATGTTATTCGTCATCAATCGGCCAGTGATATTCTCGCATTACGAAAAGCATGTAAAAGCCTAAAGCTCCCTGATCCCCTCAGCCCGGTAACCATTAACGAGCAAAATTTTTCGCGCTTACTGTGTTTAGAAAAGCCCACGCCGCTATTTCGTTGGCGAAAAGCCGGTCATACCGAAGCGATTACTCAAGGGTTTGAATTATTAAAACAACACAGCATAAACGAAGCATTAGATGCCCAATTGATCCCCGCTCATGTTATTTGGGGACGTACTCCAACCAAAGAACATAACAATGCCAATATTGGCACAGTGTTAGCAGATCAAGAGTCGCCTTCTTGGTTACGTAAATTTTTCATTGTTTTATTCTTAGGCCGTAATTCTATTGTACGTTTTAGTGAAGCGATTTCTTTTCGTTTAATGGCAGACAAGCATGGAACAACTCAAGCGAGCGCACAAAAGTTAATGCGTATTGCTCGTTTTCATTTTTACCGCCAAACTATTGCAACAACCGGCCCAAGGTTGATGCATCGCCAACAAATGTTTGCCACACTATTGGCTAACCCTTCAATAAAACGCCTGATTCGTGATGAAGCAAAAAGCAAAGCGACAAGTGAAGATGAAATAAAGAAACAAGCTCTCGCCATTATGGATGAAATTGCCGGTGATTACCGCGACTCCATGGTTCGCCTAGGTGCGCGTATATTAAATTGGTTATGGAATCGCTTGTACAGTGGCATTAACATCAATAATGCAAAAGTGCTAAGAGATCTTGCTCAAGAAGGGCATGAAATTATTTATGTACCTTGTCACCGTAGTCATATGGACTATTTACTGTTGACCTATGTCATTTTTCAAGAAGGCTTAGTTACCCCAAGAATTGCAGCTGGTATTAATTTAAATTTTTGGCCCGCTGGTCCTATCTTCCGAAAAGCGGGTGCATTTTTCATCCGCCGTAGCTTCAAAGGTAACCGCTTATATTCAACAATTTTCCGCGAATATTTAGGCTTATTATTTGAACGTGGCTATTCGGTAAAATACTACACTGAAGGGGGACGGAGTAGAACAGGACGTTTATTGACACCTAAAACAGGTATGCTCGCGATGACCATACAAAGTTTACTGCGTGGCATTGACCGCCCGTTAACCTTAGTGCCAGTTTATTTAGGTTACGAACATGTTATGGAAGTAGGTACATACCACAAAGAATTAAGTGGTAGCCAGAAGAAAAATGAGTCTATCTTTGGGGTTATTAAAGCCATTAAAAACTTACGAAACTACGGTAAAGGGTTTGTAAATTTTGGTGAACCGATTAATATTAACCAGTTCTTAAATAAACAGGTACCTAACTGGAAAGAAGATATTGACCTTATAGATCCCCAAAAACCAGCCTGGTTAACACCCAGCGTTAATATTCTAGCGGATCAAGTGATGATGCATATTAATCAAAGTGCTGCGATTAACGGAACCGCCCTTGTTGCTCTTATCTTGCATGCTTGTAAAAATAAAGCGCTCGCTAAAACAGAATTGATCAGTCAGCTCGATCTATTTTTAAACTTACAGCGCAGCGCACCTTATAGTAACCAACTAACTATCCCCAGCGAAAACGGCCAGCAACTCCTTGACGAAGTTATCTCACTTAATAAAGTGACCGTTAATCAAGACAGTTACGGCGACATTATTTCATTGTCTGAAACAGCAACGTTAGAAATGCGCTACTACCGTAATAATATTTTACATAGCTATATATTGCCTGCACTTATTTGCCGTTTGCTAGAGCGCCACAGTAAAATTAATAAAGAGACTTTATTAACGCAAGTTCAGCGTATTATCAGCTTAGTGAAAATAGATTTGTTTTTATGGCAAGACGAAGACGAGGTTGTTCAACAAACAGAACAAATATTAAATTTTTTATATGCCCAAGGTCTTATTACACAAAGCAAAGCAGGGTTTTATAGTGTTGTACACGATATTGAACTTAACCGTAATATTCGACTAATTGGTGAGTGTATTAACGAAACTGTCCAGCGATTTACTATTATTTGTTCATTGATCAGTCGATTGTCACCCATAAATAAAAATGATCTCGAAGACAAAGTTGTTGCTATTGCTCAGCGATTATCGGTATTAAATGATATTAACGCTCCTGAATTTGTTGATAAAAAAGCACAAGGGATTTTAATTAAAGCCATGATTGAACAAGGCTACATTAATAAAGATGAAAACGATAAACTTATTGATAGTAGTACATTGGGATTACTGAAAACATCGGTAACTCAGTTAATAGACATTGAAGTCTTACAAAGTATTATTCGTTAACAATAGTATAAAAAGACGTGGTCTTCTGTCATCCTTAATAAACATTAAGATGACAGAATACACAACACAACTGAGTATTTAATTTACCCCTTTGCTACAAATACTCTATTGATATGCCAATAAAAACGACTAATCCGACGTAATGATTATTCAAAAAAGCTTGAAAGCATTTATCACGCTCTCTATTCACAATTAAAATTTGTTGGTAACAGAAAAATCCTGCTGCGACTATAAGGCTTACTTGGAAGGGCCAACCAAAGGCGAGTATTTCACCCACACTCATTAACAACGCCAATGTGGCTAACTGAAGAAATAAAATAATGCGTTTGTCGTGCTGACCAAATAAAATAGCGGTGGATTTAACACCTATTTTTAAATCGTCATCGCGGTCTACCATCGCATACATTGTATCGTAAGCCACCGTCCATAATAGGTTAGCACTAAAAAGTAGCCAAGCAACAGTGGGTATTTCTCCCATACCTTCAGCGAACGCCATGATCATTCCCCAGCTAAACGCAGCACCGAGAACGACCTGAGGCAATTGGGTATAGCGTTTCATAAAAGGATAGCTTGCTGCGAGTAGCACTGCGACAGCCGAAAGCTGAATGGTGTACCAACTTAGCGTTAAAACCAAACCAAGCGCAATACCGATGAGTAAACCAAAGAGCGATAACGCATCATTAGGTGTCAGCAAACCTGTAACCAACGGCCGATTCTGAGTACGCTTTACTTGTCCGTCTACTTTTCGATCAGCCCAGTCATTAATAACACAGCCAGCACTGCGCATTACAAAAACCCCCAAGGTAAACACAACTAACCAATGTAATGTTGGAAAACCATCGCCAGCAATCCATAATGCCCAATAAGTTGGCCATAACAGTAAATAAGTGCCGATGGGTTTATCAGCACGAGTTATTTTTACAATACCCTGCCACTTATCTGCAACCAAGCTAGTCATGTTTTTTCCTATGATTTAAGTAAATGAGCACAACGATATCATTGACACAAAAAGCGATTAAGCAAAAATAAATAAGTGACCATAAAAGGTTTATCAGCACGAGTTATTTTTACAATACCCTGCCACTTGTCTGCAACCAAGCTAGTCATATTTGTTCCTGTGATTCTTTTATTTCTTGTGGTTTATTAGATTGGTATGCGAAGGCATTTGGCAAAAATATTTCAGCAACCATTAAAGGCTTACTGTGTAACATAAACGTTGAACGACGACCCCAAAGCAGGCTTTGAGTTGGTAATCCAAGTTGTTGAGCGAGTTTAGCCACAGCACTGTCTGGTGAAAAAGCTGAAATTTCAATACATTTACGATATAAATCTTGTTTGCTAAAGAGTACTTGCCCTAACGACTGGTTACCCAAGTGCGCTAATTGCTGTTCTTCACCGGTTAAACTTTTCAAGGGTAATAAACTACGCGCAAAGACTTGGGGCATGTCATCGCAATACAACAAAACCTCACGCACTAATACTTGCTCACCAACGCTAATATCAGCTGTTGATTCATCTTCTGAGCATAATTGAATTTCTTGTCCCAAAACTTCAACACGAAACTGTTGGCAGCATTGACTTAATCGAGCCGTTAACGAGCTTGGGTCGAGTAACCAGCTTAATAAAGTATCATTAAGTGAAACACCTAAAGGAGACTGCCATGTAGTATTGATCGTAATGGGGAATAATGGATGCGATTGGCTCATAACAACTAATTAATAACTATTTTTATTAAACAATAACCTGCACATCATATCAGTATTGTTTTGTTTTGTTTATGCCACAGGTAATTTAGAAGCATATAAAGTGAGTTTTAATTGGTGGTTGATAAGTACTTTGAGTACTAAAAAAAATAAAGCGAATAAATTTGCTAATAAAAGCTAAAGATTCATTGTATTATAGTCGATAGTATTTTCAATTCTCCAGTTAATTAGAGCGGCAAAATGAAAAAAACCTTATTAATATTCGCGACATTATTGTCATTCTCTTTGCCTTTATCTTCAGTTAAAGCAGCAGATTATGCTTATTTTGGCTTTGAACCCGCTATTATCACTAACTATGTAGCCGTCAAAAAGAAGCTAGGATACGTTCGTCTCACCGTTGAATTGATGATTGAAGATTCTTCAAACTATGAAACGGTAGAGCATCACGCCCCATTACTACGCGATGCAATTATTACTATTATTGGCCAACAGCCTGAAGCGAAAGTAAAATCGATTAATGGTCGCCATGAAATTCAGCGTTTATGTGAAGAAAAAGTGAAAAACCTTTTAACGATAGAGACAGGTAAGCCATTAATTAAAAAGTTACTTTTCACTCAGTGGTTAGACAACTAAAATAAAACACGCCGTAGATCTGTAAAGTTGACCTACGGTTTCCATTGCGTAATTAACGTCGTTTCATCAATAAAATATTTACTGCTGCGAGTAAACACCCACTAACTAAACCTAATAAATGCGCTGTATTTGCCATATTAATTGGGAGAAGATCTGCGTATCCCAGTAAAAGCCAAAAAAGTAAAAAACCAATAATAGGTTTAGAAATCATTAAGCCTTTTTCAGGTGCAAGCCAGCCATACCACCAAACATAACCCACTAAGCCATAAACAACGCCCGACAGGCCACCAAAGTTAGGACCTGAAACCATAAACTGACCCAGATTAGAAACAAGAGCGGTGATCAAAAATAAATTAATGAGCGCTCCTTTACCTAAGACACGCTCTACACTGCCACCTAATTGCCACCACCACATGGTATTAAAGACAATATGCAACCATGAAAAATGAAACAGTGCTGGGCCTAATAACCGTAATGGCGAGTCGAAAAAGGCATCAAACGTTAACTCAGGGTAAAAATGTAATCGCTGAAAGATAGGCTGTGAAAAACCCAACAAACTCATCACAAAAACTAACCAACACAATGCAAAGACCGTTAAGGTTACCCCGCCCGCATGAGCAAGAAATTGCTGCTTAAAACTTGTGATTAATGACGGCGAATTATCCTGAACTTGCGCGAGTTCACCTGTTTGCCATGCGGCTTGCTGATATTTTTCTTGGTAAGGATTGTCAATAAATTCCGCAAACATTTCTTTTGCTTGATTGACCTTAGTCGCTGCGCAGTAAATAACAAAATCACTGTCATGCTTCTGTACTTTCGCCTCAATATCTAAACTGGTTAAGTAATTTGCAAACAACAAAGCAATATTATGCTGCTTAACTTGTACTAACGGGCTTAGATCATCAGTTGAATTAGATTCCGACATTATGCGCAACCATTTAGTGTTCTACATCTTGTGGAAAGCGTAACTGCCAATCAGTAAAACCACCATCAAGTGAATACACTTCAGTAAAGTCTTGGCTAATTAGAAAATCTGCAGCCTGTTGGCTAGAAATACCGTGATAACAACAAACAACAACGGGCGCATCTAAGTCAGCTTCACGAATGAAGTCAGCAAAGTTTTCATTACTCAAATGAATGGCGCCAGGAATATGGTTTGCTTGAAAAGAAGCAGCGTCACGAATATCGACAACAACGTGTGTTTTTTCACTTAAATTTTCGTGTAAAGTGGCAAGTTGCATATGTTTAAAATTTGTTTGTTCAGTCATTTTTTATTTCCCTAAAAATTTACGCCGTTAATGTAGCATAATTTTATATCTAGCCGTTACTATTCAAAACACAGGAAAGTACATATTGATTGGTCATGGATCTCACCCTATAAAAATATTCTTTGCTGTTTGCCATTTAAAGCTTGTGCACTTATCGGTAATATAGACGACTAATACGTTCATCACTCTCACTAAATGCAATGATACACAGGAAACCTCATGGGCTTTAAAATAGCAAACAATTCCATTCTACGTTCAGATGATTACACAGAATTAGTGCGCGGAAAAACCTATGCTTTTGAACGAAAAGGTCATCAACATCTCGCTGATGATGTGCCTGTCTGGTTAACAAATATTGATTGGACTGCTCGGGCAGAAATTAGCATTGTTAGTCAGTCTATTGAAAATAACAATATTAAAGGGATATTTCGTGTTGACTACCTCTATCAAAAAGATGAACAACAAACACTCACTAGCACTTTTATACGCATGTATGACGGGCTCAGTGATCACTACATTTACTTGTTATCTTCACAAGCTGAATATCAGCAAGCGCTAACCGAAGGTAAACTAATACGTGACTCATTAGTCAGTGAAGGCTTTATTCATGCGACGCCAAAAAGTCAATTAAACCGTCTTGCCAATAAGTATTATAAAGACAAAGTTCAACCACTTATTTTGATTGTTGATAAAAAATTAATTGTACCTGAAGTAAAGTGGGAGTCAGCAACTGGTGGTTTATACCCTCATATATATGGACCATTAAATATGAATGCTGTAACCGCAATTGAAGAAATATCACTTAATGAAGAGGGAAAATTTCAACTTTAGTTACTGAAAATAAAATAGAAAGACTTCTTTATTTACAATGCACTAAAACAAAAAAGCCAAAACATTTTCATGTTTTGGCTTTTAATATTTTATTGAGCGTTTAGCATATTGAAAACTTTAACGCTTACAAAATAAGGAACCTACAATACTTTCGCGATAGATTGTGCCAAGTAATCAACATTACTATTAGCAATACCTGCAATACTCATACGGCTTGAACCGACCATATAAATACTGTATTCGTCTTGTAGCTGTTGTACTTGCTCCGGAGTAATACCCAAGAATGAGAACATCCCCATTTGACGAGTAATAAAGCTAAAGTCGCGAGTAACACCGTTTTCTACTAATTTATCAACGAGTAATTGACGATTTCCATTAATACGGTCACGCATTACTTTTAATTCTGCATGCCACTGTGTACGTAGTTCATCAGAACTTAAAATCGTCTCAACTAATGCCGCGCCATGTGCAGGCGGCATAGAGTAAATAACACGAATAACATAAAGCAATACTGACTGAGCAACATCTACTGCGGCTGATGATTCACCAATAATAGTACAACCACCAATACGCTCACGGTATAAACCAAAGTTTTTAGAACATGAGCTACAGACAATCATTTCTTTGACGTTTTCAGCCATTAGACGTAGACCGTAAGCATCTTCATCTAAGCCAATACCAAAACCCTGGTAAGCCATATCAACTAGAGGTAAGAAGCCAACATCTTTAGCCACTTCAACCACTTGCTGCCATTGTTCATTGTTTAAGTCCATACCACTTGGATTATGACAACAGGCATGTAACAAAACAGCGTCATCACTGCTGACTTCTTTTAATGCCGCTAACATGCCATCAAAATCAAGTGTTTTGTTTTCATGGTCGTAATACGGGTAAGTTTTAACAGTTAAACCAGCTGCTTCGAATAAACCAGTATGGTTTGCCCACGTTGGGTTACTTACCCAAATGGTAGCGCCAGCTTTACACGATTTAATAAATTCAGCGGCAACACGTAATGCTCCAGTTCCACCAGGAGTAGAAACAGTGCGCGCTCTATTTTCGATAAGCACTTTATGATGACCGAAAATTAACTTGCTCATTTCTTCATTGAATACAGGAGAACCTGTCGGACCAATATATACTTTGGTATCTTCGTGATCGTTACGATATTTTTCAGCTGCTTTTACACAATCTAAAATAGCCGTATGACCCGCTTCATTTTTATAAACACCCACACCTAAATCAATTTTATGTGGGTTTGAGTCTTCACGATATTTAGCCAACAAGCCTAAAATAGGATCGGCAGGCAAAGCCTTTAAGCTACCAAACATGTCTCCGGTTACCTTATTCAATGACGGAATTTTCTTAATTGAACGATTTCGCTCAACAAGAGAAATAAATCCCTATGTTTAAAGCGCAAGCATAGCCCCAATAAGGTGAAAATTAAAGCGTTTAAACTAAAAAATTGCATCAACCAATAGCACAAAAGGGACTAAGGAATAACAAGGACAATTTTGTTGTTTATGGTAAAAAGTTTCGCAACGAATTCCGTACAGAGTTCGTTGCGGTAAAGTTGCGAATAAAATCTTAGAAATTATTAGTAACAGCGGCGATAAAGCCAATAACACCACCAAATATGCCACCCCAGACAACAAGCCAACCTAGGTGCTTACGGATCATCGCTTGGATAATTTCCTTTACAAGCTGTGGCGTAAGTTCATTTAATCTTTGGTCAATTATTTCACTCACTTTTTCACGCATGTCGGCCATAACACTTGGCTGCTCTAACTCATCTTTAAGGATATTATTAAACTCCTCACTTTGTGAAATTTTACCGACGGTAACTTTCATTTTTTCAATAAAGGGTTGTCGTAAAGGCTGCAACGCTTCACTACCTCCAACCATGGCTAACATACCGCCAAACGATGATTTCTCAATCACGTCAACTAAATCGTCAAAAGCGGGATTTAAGTCTATCTTTTCAATAACGGGGCTTAAATCTAAAGATGCGACACCACCCGAACCACCGGATAAGAATCGGTCAATATTTTCTTCAGTAAAAAACTGCTCCATCATTAGCTCTTTAATTGCCTTTTTAAAATCTTCAAAACGTGCAGGAATAACACCAGAACCATATAAAAACGGCACTTTTTCAAAAAGCATATGTATGGCAATCCAGTTGGTAAATGCACCCGACAAAGCAAATAAACCAATTGTAAAAAGTAAAGGTTGCTCGAAAAAATAACCTGCTAAAGTGGCAAGCAAGGCGATGATATTGGTCATAAAGCTTTTATTCACTGAGTACCTCAAAATTTACGTTAGTTTCTATCGCGCTATGTTAACAATTGCTTGGTTTTGCGCCAAGTCTTTTGCTGTATAGTGAGATGGAAATAATAAAAATTAAGGACACGTTATGAAAATCATCGTTATTTTAGCGATCAATATCTTACTTGCTAGTTTTACTGCGTTTGCAGACAACAACGACTTAGAAAATGAATGGCGGTCATTAGACGCAAAAAAAACAGTCTTATTAACGCTACCCCATGGAAAAGTAGTGATTGAGCTTGCTCCACAGTTTTCTCCTGCGCATGTTAAACAGTTTATAAAGCTCGTTAAATCAGGTCATTATAACGGCAATAAATTTTATCGTGTTATCGATGGTTTTGTCGCTCAAGGTGGGCCTGAAGATGGCAGCCCTGCAGACAAATCGGTACCGTTAATAAAGATGGAAGGTGATTTTACTACCGATAAAAATTGGCAGTTCACTAAAATTCAAGACAATGACCTATTCGCCGAACAAACCGGTTTTAAAGACGGTTTTTCTTTAGCACATAATCCCAGCGAGAAAAAAGCTTGGCTAACGCATTGTCCTGGTGTAATAGCGATGGCTCGTGGCAATGAAGCTGACTCAGCTTCAAGCCACTTTTATATTGTCAATGGTCAAGCTACACGTTACTTAGACCGTATTATGACCATATTTGGCCGGGTAGTTTATGGTATGAACAATATACAAGCGGTCACGAGAACATCGGTTATTGAAGGTGATATTCCTGTTAATAAAAAAGATTTTACGCCGATGATCAGTATGCAAATGATGAGTGATGTTCCCAAAGAGCAACAAATTTTACTACAGGTACAAAATACTGAGCACCCAGCCTATAGCGAGATGATAGTAAAGAGAAAGAAACGTGAAAATGCCTTTTTCTATAAAAAGCCACCGCCAGTTTTAGATGTTTGCCAAACGCCTGTTAACGTCCGCATACTGAAATAACACCGGTATATCAGCAGACTATTTGTTATCACTTAATATCGCAAAAGTAATAATATAACTTCAAGCTTTGCTTAAGTTTACGATAAAAAAATAAGGAGGGTGCCTATAAAGCCCCCTCCAATATTAACTACATTACATGCTCAAAATTGATTAAAGCACATCAATAGATGTGTAAAACCAGTTATTCTTTACCCATTAAAAGCTTGACCTAAAGCCCCCAGAGAATTTGCTCTTGTTTTAATATTTATTGTTTCGCTTTCTACAGTGTTAGCCTGATGCAGGTTATTTTGAGAAGCATCACTAATATTAATGATATTTCGACTAATTTCTTGAGAAACCATACTTTGCTCCTCTGATGCTGTAGATATTTGTATGGCTAAGTCTGAAATATCCGTAATTAACGAATAAACTTTATCAATAATATCATGAGCTTCAGTTGCTTTTTCAACACAGCTATCGGCCGATTCTTTGCCTTTTGTCATTGTTTTTACCCATGACAATAAGGTATTTTGCATTTCTGAGATCGACGTCTGTATTTGCTCTGTAGCAGCGTGGGTTCTACTTGATAATGCCCTAACTTCATCAGCTACAACTGAAAACCCTCTGCCATGCTCTCCGGCTCTTGCAGCTTCAATGGCAGCATTAAGTGCTAGTAAATTCGTTTGGTCTGCAATGCCTTGTATTTCATGCATAATACTACCAACTTTCTCTACTTCACTTGCTAATTCTGTTGCAGAAGATGCTGAATTTGCCACTTCTTCAGCTAATATATTTACTGTTTCCATGGTCGTGTGCATGGCCTTCGTCGCAATTTCACAATCGGTATGTGCCTGATTAACTTTCTGTGAAGTGAAAGTTGTATTCTGGGCAACCTCATCGATCGTAGCAACCATTTCTTCTACCGCAGTGGCAACTTGATGCAACTCAGCTGTTTCTTGCTCAACACCTTCTTTAGCTATTCTTGCCGCTTGTTCGAGATTACTCGCACCAAAGCTTAGTATTTGACTACTGTCTAAAATA
Source organism: Colwellia sp. Bg11-12 (assembly GCF_014076955.1). NCBI lineage: Bacteria > Pseudomonadati > Pseudomonadota > Gammaproteobacteria > Alteromonadales > Colwelliaceae > Colwellia > Colwellia sp. Bg11-12. The sequence continues at coordinate 27,570 of NZ_JACGUZ010000078.1, read as the reverse complement.
CGCCCTAAAATGGTTTTTATTTTTCCTTCTGCCATTTTTAAATGAAACTCAGCGATACCGTGAGATTTAGTCCCACAATAAATAAAACGTGAAAGACTGTCGTACTCATTAGTCAGGTTTTTAAAGTATTTGGGGGTATCTATAATTTCATCTTTATAAATGATAAAAGGTAATATTGGTAACAAGAACATCATATAGGGGTAATAAAAAGCACTTATTAACGTGGTGAGACTGACTAACCAATAAGCGACATTTTTAACTTTCGCGCTTTCATACCATTTATGTAACGACTTTCCTTCGTTCATGGCTTTATAAGACACAATAGCGTTTTGCTTGGTTTTATCATCCAAGCGTGTTCTCACTGATTGATAGCCAACTAGCTCTCCCGATTCAAAAATGGGTGTAATAAAAGCATCAACCCAATAATAACGGCCATCTTTGCAGCGGTTTTTAACAACACCACGCCAAGGTAAACGTGCTTCTAAATTTTTCCATAAATCTTTAAATGCATGGGACGGCATATCAGGATGCCTAACAATGTTATGATTATTTCCGACGAGTTCCTCAACAGAAAAGCCAGCAATTCTACAAAACTCAGGGTTAGCATATGTAATAACCCCTCTTTTATCTGTTGTAGAAATTAATTCGACACCACTTTCAAAATCAACTTCCTTATCAATAATTGATTGGTTTTTTCTGCTCATTATTACTTCCTACTATATGGATTTATGTTAATTACATATTAATTACAAAGATACTGTCAAGTATTCACAAACACGACAAAAACGACAATATCTTCGAAATATAGCTAACTTTATATTTAAATTCAATGAACGATAAGCTAAATTAATTACATAAATATTGACTAGATATTTACTGATATACGAACAATAGCTTAATTTATTAAAAGGTATATAGATTGAATATCATTGATAAGTCACTCCTTACGCCAGCAGAAGCTGCAAAGTTGCTACACGTTGCCCCCACCACTATTCGACATTGGGCTCAAATAGGTCGTCTACCCTTTATCGCAACTCCTGGTGGACATAGACGTTTTAGCAAAAAAGATATTCTGGCTTTAATGTCGCCATCTAAAGCAAACATAAAAACAGTATTCGCTATCTTGATTATTGAAGATGATAAGGACTTTGCAGATATGCTTGCTCAGTTTTTAGAAATGCTTTTTCCTAATATCAACATTAAAACAGCTTACAATCCTTTTGATGCCGGTGACCTTCTTAATACTTTTAAGCCTGATTTAGTGATGCTAGATTTAATGATGGCGGGTATCAATGGATTTTCAATTTGTCATCGCATTAAAAGCTCGCCTGCAACATCCAGTATCAATGTTATTGCTATGACAGGAGCATCTACAGAAGAAAATAAGAATAAAATTATTAAGTTAGGTGCTGAAATTTGCTTGGGGAAACCAATAGACTTTTCACTTTTAGAAAAGAAAATTCTACAATTTATCGAGCAAAAGAAGCTCACCCTCTAAATATTTGAACGCTACTTGTAAACGTTACTTGTACCAAATCTTTACAATATCAAAAACACGTTCGCCTTCAGGCGTTTGTACCACGACTTCATCATCAACCCTTTTTCCAATAAGCGCTCTCGCCATAGGAGAATCGAGGCTGATTTCACCTTTTTTCACATCCCACTCATCAGGGCCGACAATGCGATAAGTCACTTCTTTATCGTCTTCATTGATAAGCGTTACCCAAGCCCCAAAATACACTTTTCCTTCTTGCTTAGGGTCATAATAAACAATGGTTAAGTCTTCGGTACGTTTAACTAAAAAACGTACACGCCGATCAATTTCGCGTAAGCGTCGCTTACCATAAATATACTCAGCGTTTTCACTTCTGTCACCTTGTGCGGCAGCTTCAGAGACTGATTTGGTAATAAGAGGACGTTCTTCCTTCCACAAATATTTCAGTTCTTTATCTAAGCGATCCCACCCTTGACGGGTAATGTAATTACTTCGTTTCATATTTTTAAACACTAGTAAGCAGAGCTTTTATTGTGACAGGATTAAACTAAACTGACTATAACCTATGCCGATTTTAGACATAAAAAAACCTTAACTTTCTAAAAAGTTAAGGTTTTTGTTCGTTAATTTTTATCTAATCTATTCTTTATAAATCTAGGGATAAATCATTGTACCCCCTTCAGCTTTACACTCTAGTGATCACTGGAGAATAAACTAAACGTTATTAGATTTCATAATCAACGACTTCATAACCTAATGCTTCAAGTTGTGGTTTTAATGTTTTAGCATCACCAACAACAACCATTAACATATCAGCTAAGTTTAGGTGCTTTTTCGCTAGTGCATTAATTTCTTCTGCACTGATCATTTTAACAATGTCAGCACGTTCTTTAACAAAGCTTGGCGTCAAATCATGTTCTAAAATTTGTGCTAAGAAACCTAATTTTGCACGTGGTGTTTCATATTCCAAAGCATCTTGTTGGTTAATAGCATTACGCATAAAACTGAGTTCTTCAGCGGTAATACCTTCAGCTTGATACCCCTTTATTTCGTTAACAAACTCAACAATTGATTTATCAGTGACATCGGCACGAACTTCAGCTGAAGCGGTAAAAGTACCAGAAAACTTGTCTGCGCTAAAGCCTGAACGAGCACCATAGGTATAACCTTTATCTTCACGAAGATTTAAGTTAATACGGCTATTAAAAGCACCGCCTAATGGAAAGTTCATTAAGTATGACTTGTAATACTCACCGGTAATATCTTGTGTGATAGAACGTTTACCGATACGAATGGCTGATTGTGCTGCGCCTTCTTTATTAACTAAATAAATAACGCCTGTTTTTGTTGTCGGTTTAGCTAGCGATAATACTAAGCTTTTTCCTTTTCCTTGCCATGCTGAAAACACATTAAGTGATTTAACTAACGCTTTTTCTTTAAGGTCTGATACGACAATTAACTGACTATTAGCCGGTTTAACTTGCTGTTGATAAAAAGCTTTAACATCAGCCAACATCACATTATTGATGCTTTGCTCTGAACCTTGGCTTGAAGTAGCCGCAATGTTATCAGCTTGCAGTAATTGACGATAAGCGGTTGATGCTAAGTAACCTGCATCTTTCTTACTGTTAATTGCGCCCTGAATAGCATTACTCTTATTACGAGCGAATTCTGCATCAAGAAATGCTGGGTGCATAAGTTTTTCGTTAACTAACGCCATTGTTGCATCAAGATTTTTTGTTAACGTACTCACATTAACATTAAGGTATTGAGTACCTGCATAGATAGCTATTGAGCTACCTAATTTTTGCAGCTCATTACTCATGTCTTCTGCACTACGTTTAGTGGTCGATTCGTTCAATACACTTGCCAATAAAGAAACAACACCCGCTTTCTCTTTATCAGCGTAGTAATGACCCGCAGGAATTTTTAACAAGAGTGATGTCGTTGGCGTTTCAATGCTTTGCGTACCCAGTACTTTAATACCATTAGCTAATGTTTTGTTCCACATTGTCGGTACAGATACCGCTTTATTAGCACTTGATATCGGCATTTTACTTCGGTCAAAATCATCTTGAGCTTTACGCACGACTAAACTGTCTGCTGAAGTTTTTGATGCTTCACCTTGACTACGTGGTGCTGGAGTGAAATTATCTTTCGCTGCAATTAAATCAAGTTTACCTTTTGGCACGATACTCATAATCACACCATGTTGATCTTTAATGTACTTTTTAAAGACACGCATAACATCAGCTTTAGTGACATTGGCATAACGAGCAAGATCTTGTTCGATATAGTTTGGATCGCCTTTAAATGTTTGGTTAGCAGCAAGTGTACTTACTTTACCAGCAACACTTTGCAGACCAAAAATGAAGCTTGCTTCCATACTTGCTTTAACTTTCGCTAAATCATCGTCTTGAACACCACGCTCTTCAAATTCGACTAAACTGTCGCGAATAACTTTTTCAATATCGGCTAAAGTCTTGCCTGATGCCGGATGTGGTAAAGCTAACAAGGTAAATGTACAGGCTAATTCTGCACACGGATGACCTACAGAAGCTTGAACAGCAAGTTGATTTTTAACTAAATTTTTATAAAGCAGTGAAGTTTTACCACCACCTAAAATACTTGATAAAACATCAAGCGGCGCTTCATCTTCATGGCGAACAGAAACTGTTGGGTAAGACATATAAACTAAAGGTAAGTGAACATTGTCTTCCATTGAAATATAACGATCTTCGTTTAGGCTAAATGTAGGTTTTTCAGGCATGCTCGTTTCAGGGCCACGAGGTATTGAACCAAAGTATTGCTCGACAAGCGCAAGTGTTGCCATAGCATCAATATCACCACCAATGGTTAATGTTGCATTATTAGGACCATACCATTTTAAGAAAAAAGCTTTTAAATCGTTAACATTTACACGATTTAAATCATCCATAAAACCAATGACTGGCCATGAATATGGATGACCTGCTGGGTATAGTGTTTCTGAAACACGTTCATTTAATTGCCCATATGGTCGGTTATCAACACGTTGACCACGCTCATTTTTTACTGTTTCGCGTTGCACTTCAAATTTTTCTTGTGTAACCGCATCAACTAAAAACCCCATACGGTCAGACTCTAACCACAACATTTTTTCTAATTGGTTAGCAGGAACCGTTTGAAAATAATTCGTACGATCACTATTGGTTGTACCATTCAAGGTACCACCAGCTTCGGTAATTATTTTAAAGTGTTGCTCATCAGCTACGTTTTCAGAGCCTTGAAACATCATATGTTCAAAAAAATGTGCAAAACCTGATTTACCTAATTCTTCACGACCTGAACCTACATGGTAGGTCATATCGACATGAACTAATGGGTCAGAAGCATCTTGATGAAGGATCACTGTCAAACCATTGCTTAGTGTATATTTTTGATAAGGAATAACGGTTTTACCCGCTTCTGCCTTTACTTGCTCAACAAAACTAACACCTGCTGGTAATGTTGCTTCAGCCATCGTCGTTGTTGGGGTGGTTTGTTCACAGGCTGCTAAACAAGTTAATAGCAGTGGGATGCTCCATTTTTTCAATTTATGCTCCTTAGTGGATTTTTCCTAGCACTGAGAATCAGCGCCAATAGTTACGTACAATATATTATTTGCTTAGTTCCTTTGCCAATGATATTTCATTTTAGTAATACTTTGTTACTTCTTTGTTAACCCTTCACGCTTTGAACACTTGAAAAAAATCAATAGTGATATCATAATGATATCACTTGTTAAAATCCTACTGAGAATACCATGATTACAGAAAAAGAAATCAAAGCTCCTAATGGCATTATGTTTATTTTTGTTTTACTGGCATCACAGATCGGTGCTTTTACTTTCTTAGTTAGTAACATAATAAATAAGAATGTCACTCTTGCTATTATTGGTTTGCTGGTCACTCTTGCTATTTTCATTTGCTGGTTTGGCTTTTTCATGGTCAATCCCAAAGAAGCTCGAGTGATGCAGCTATTTGGTAAGTACGCGGGTACCGTTCATGATTCAGGCTTACGCTGGGCTAACCCTTTTTACACAAAAATGCGGGTCTCTTTACGTGTCAGAAACTTTGAAAGTAGTAAACTTAAGGTGAATGACAAAAATGGTAATCCCATTGAGATTGCAGCGGTTATTGTCTGGGAAGTAACAGATACAGCCGAAGCTGTCTTTCAGGTTGATGATTATGAAGATTTTGTTTCTATTCAAAGTGAGTCAGCATTACGTAATTTAGCCACCAGTTATGCTTATGACCATCACGAAGATGACGATATTTCTTTACGAAGCGATCCTACTCAAATTTCTGCTGCTTTAAAAGTTGAAGTGCAAGATAGATTAGAAAAAGCAGGTGTAACGGTAATTGAGTCTCGTATTAGTCATTTGGCCTATGCGCCAGAAATAGCAAATGCCATGTTAAGGCGCCAACAAGCAATGGCAATTATTGCTGCACGTAGAACCATCGTTGAAGGTGCAGTAGGTATGGTTGAAATGGCTTTAACGAAATTAGAAGAGCGTCAGATTGTCGAGCTTGATGCAGAGAGAAAAGCAGCGATGGTCAGTAACTTATTAGTCGTTTTATGTAGTGATGAAGCCGCTCAACCGATAGTAAATACCGGAAGCTTATATTAATAGTCAATAAAGTGAGAATATTGTGGCAAAAAAAGCATACCCGCTGCGTATTAATGAAGAAATACTATCTGCCATGCAACGTTGGTCTGATGATGAATTACGGAGTTTAAACGCGCAAATAGAGTACGTACTGCGTGATGCCTTGCGAAAGTCAGGCCGAAGTAAGCCCAAAGTGGTGGAGCCCATTATTGATCCACAAAGCTAACATTTTTAAATATACTGAAATATAATTACATAGTGTAATTTCACTATATTTTAGGTAAAAAAATACCGATGACAAAGTCATCGGTTGATTAGCTATGAGGAGAGCTAGAATATACAAATTATTACAACAAGCGTTCACTAGGGAACAACTACATTATAGAGTGATTATTCTACTTCTGTAAAGTAAATTATGTAATTAGATTACATTTTAGTTTTTAAATTACAAAAAAGTAATTTACACGTTTAATGCGCCTGCTCCCAGTTATCACCCATACCTGCTTCAGCAATTAGCGGTACTTTTAATTCGACAGCTCCATTCATAATTTCAACAAGCTTCGCAGTGGTTTCATCAACGATATCTTGATGAATTTCAAACACTAATTCATCGTGAACTTGCATTGTCATTTTAATACGTGGATCATTCTGCGCTTGTATCCATTCATCTACTGCTAACATCGCTTTTTTAATAATATCTGCTGCGGTGCCTTGCATTGGCGCGTTAATAGCGGCACGTTCAGCCCCTTTTCTGCGCATCGCATTCTTCGCTTTAATATCGGGTAGATACAAACGACGCCCAAAGCATGTTTCAACAAAGCCTTGTTCTGCCGCTTGCTGACGCGTGTCTTCCATGTAAGCCATAACATTAGGATAGCGTTGAAAATATTTATCCATATATTCTTGGGCACGATGACGAGGTACATCAAGTTGTTTTGCTAAACCAAAAGCAGACATACCATAAATCAAACCAAAATTTACCGCTTTAGCACTACGGCGCTGATCAACAGTAACGTCAGCTAAATCAACATCAAATATTTCAGCTGCTGTCGCTTTGTGTACGTCACGTCCTTCAGAAAAAGCAGCCACTAAACCTGGATCATCTGATAAATGCGCCATAATACGTAGCTCTATTTGAGAATAATCTATCGCAACAATTTTATGATTTTCAGGTGCAATAAAAGCCAAACGAATTTTACGGCCTTCTTCGCTACGAATAGGAATGTTTTGTAAATTTGGATCGGTCGAAGATAACCGCCCCGTCGCTGCAACAGCTTGTTGATAAGAGGTGTGCACTCGTCCTGACTTACACACTAACAATGGTAATTTGTCGGTGTAGGTGGATTTAAGTTTACTCAATCCTCTATTTTCTAATATAACTTTAGGTAAAGCGTAATCAAGCGCGAGTTCTTGTAACACTTCTTCTGCTGTCGAAGGCGCACCTTTTGGCGTTTTCTTTATAACCGGAATTTTTAATTCTTCAAACAGTATTTTTTGCAATTGTTTCGGTGATGACAGATTAAAGACTTGCCCGGCAATATCATGTGCTTCAATTTCTAATGCTTGTAAACGCATGCCAAGCGCATGACTTTGTTCATTCAACAGATCAGAGTCTATTAAGACACCGTGTTGTTCCATACGCGCTAAAACAGGTAGTAATGGCATTTCAATATCAGTAAATACAGATAACTGGTCTTTATGCTTTGCCAATTTAGAAAAAATAGCTTGGTGCAAGCGTAAAGTGATATCGGCATCTTCAGCAGCATAAGGTCCCGCTTTATCAATTTCTATTTGATTAAAGGTTAATTTTTTAACACCTTTACCAGTAATGTCTTCAAAACTGATCGTTTTATAGCCTAAATATTTAGTCGCTAACGCGTCCATATTATGGCGAGTCGCAACACTATTTAAACAATAAGATTCAATCATGGTATCAAAAGTAATACCCTGCATTTCAATATCGTAATGTGAAAGTACATTGGCATCATACTTTAAGTTCTGACCAACCTTTGCTTGGCTTTTATCTTCTAAGAGGGGTTTTAGTTGTGCCAACACCCAATCACGATCGAGTTGCTGTGGTGCACCAAGGTAATCGTGCATCAAGGGCACATAAGCGGCTGTGCCTACTTCAATAGAAAAGGATAAACCAACGAGCTCTGCTTTCATATAATCAACACTGGTTGTTTCAGTATCAAAAGCAAATAGATCCGCATCTTTTAATTTAGCTAACCATGAAGTAAAATCAGCTTCATTGAAAATAATTTGATAATCAGTTTCAATAGTAGCTGCTACAGGTATATCTTCTTCAATAATTTCACTGCTTGAACTCTCTGATACAACCGAACTAGCTGAATTGCCTTTTTGCAAATCAGCTAATAATCGGCGCAGTTCATATTTAGTATAAAGTTCGGTGAGTTTTTCAATATTAGCTTCACCTGGCTTTAATTGCTCTGCTGTTTGCTCAAGTGCTACATCAAGCTTGATCGTCGCTAATTCATAAGAAAGCGGTAAAAATTCAAGCGCTTCACGGAGATTTTCACCAATTTTACCTTTTACTTTATCTGCATTAGCAATGACATTTTCTAAGTTTTCATGCTCGAGCAACCATTTAACTGCGGTTTTAGGGCCACATTTATTAACCCCTGGGATATTATCAACCTTATCGCCCATTAGCGCTAAGTAGTCAATAATTTGATCTGGGCGAACGCCAAATTTTTCGATGACACCCGCGACATCCATCTTCATGTCAGTCATGGTATTAATAAGCGTGACATGCTTGTCAACTAACTGCGCCATGTCTTTATCGCCCGTTGAAATAACGGTATCGATACCTGCTTTACTCGCTTGCTCTGCTAATGTGCCAATAACATCATCGGCTTCAACACCGTCAATAACTAATAGCGGTAAACCCATTGCTTCAACAATTTCATGTATTGGCGCAATTTGAGTACGAAGGTCATCAGGCATTGATGGACGGTTAGCTTTATATTCAGGATACATATCATTACGAAAGGTCTTCCCTTTTGCATCAAATATCACAATAACATTGCCATTTGGATAGGCTTTTTTCAGGCTATTTAGCATATTTAGGACACCGGTAATCGCACCGGTAGGTTGTCCATCTTTTGTCGATAAAGCTTGTAAATATGGCACATGATAAGCACGAAATAAGTACGAAGATCCATCTACTAAAATGAGTGGCGATAAAGCAGAATTTGTCATGGTGGTATGTGACTAGAAGTGAAATTTGGCTAAGGATGCCATACTCGGTACATTCTCTCCACTTAATCTATAGAATTAGTCTCGAAAGATCATTGAAATTGTGGATAAGTATGTTGAAAACAACATGAAAAACCATAACAACCAAACGGCTGTTGCGGCATTTGTTTACATAGTAGATTGATTTTAATAGGAAAAGGTAATTGAAAATTCCTTTTTTACATATTTATTATTATTTTTATTTATGTGGATAAAAATTTATCCTGTACGTTTTCAGCATCTTATTAATTGTGTGTTTTTTGTGCTGTTTAAATAAACGATGTAAGAGAGTACCAGAATTTCTCCTCAATACCAGACAATTATTAAATTATTTTTAGTGAGATATTTACGCTTTAAATAACTAAAAAACATAAGCGAATAACAGTAAGACTTTGCGCGATTATCAAGGTGAAAATATGAAAATTAGTTTATCTAAAATTTTTAGATTTATACTCAAGCTACGCTAAAAAAGCTTGCTAAAAAAAACCCCCTAAATATATTTACAATATTTTCATTTTTCGTATTTCATAACCTAGACTGTGAAATTTTTTCTTATTTTAAATTTACCTGGTCAGACCTTTGTTGAGTAGATAACATTACAATGATATTGTTATCGCAAAGAAGAAAAGGATGCCTTTTTGACCAGTAGGTCGCCCTGTTATTATATTTAATTGATTTTTTGGTAACGCATTTTATTTGGACATTTTTAATAAAAGTACTTATCTGTATCACATTAAGTAAATAAAGGATTACACTCAAAGGATGAACAACCATATTAAAAGGCTTGATTAGTGCTGAATCTTACAATAAAACAAAAAATCATATTTGGCTTTACTACAATCGGACTATTATTATTAACCGCGAGTAGCTTCTTCTATTATTCATTAAATAAAATATCTGACGCGAATAATAATGTTGAAACATTGGCAGTTCCGGTGCAGAACCAAAGTGGAGCCTTGCAAGTCCAATTATTGAAGATGATGAAGCAAGCTGCGGTTGCTTATACACAGTCCGATACTGATGAGCTAAAAGAAAGCTTAAAACAATTTGGTCTACTCCAAGAAAATTACCAACAAACAGTGCAGTTATTAAGCCTAAAAGTAACAGATCAAGCAAAAATGCAATTAGCCCTTAAGCAGGCGCAAATGCAATATCTGCAGTACACCACATATATTGAAGCAATGTTTTTGGCGAAAATAGAACACCAGCAAGCAACAGTAAGCTTTCAAAGTGACTTTGAGGCCTTTGAAAATGCACGGTATCAAGCAAGCACGCAAATGCTTGATTTAGAAATAATTGAAGCAACAGGACAAGAAAAATTACTCGATGAAGTAATAGGAACCGGTACGCGTATTGATGATTCTCTTTATACTTTAGGCAATACCATGTCTGGCCTTAATCGCATTGAATTAACTGAATTAGTGACTAAGCATCAAGAGGATATGGTTTTTTTAGTCAATAATATAGCGACTAATTTTACTTATTTAGTAAATCAAGCCGAACCCCTTAAGGCAGATGATGTGCTAGAAAATTTCAGAAAAAACTTTACGGTTATACAACAATCACTCGATAAACCTGGCCGCTTATACCAGTTACAATTACAAACAATAGACTTAAAGCATCAAGCCAAAGAAGCTTACTTGGCAGCCACAAAATCTTATAACCTAACCTATGCCAAACTTGATGAACTAGTACTGCTCGCCAATAAACGTTTTGTTCACTTTCAAAATAATGCGCAAGAAGAAATTCAAACGGGTAAAACATTGGCAATAGTTTTGGCCTTAATTTTTATTGTTATGGCGAGCTTTATTTCTTATATCACCACTAAAGCGATGATTGGACCTTTACGAGCAGTCAACAAAGCACTCGCTCTAATTGCCAGCGGTAATCTATCAAAACGCATGGAGAAACGCAGTGATGATGAATTTGGCGTACTTATTACTAATATTAATAAGTTGTCAGATGATCTTACTCACTTGCTCAATACGATTAATGAAGACGCACACTCGCTTGATGAATCTGCGGGGCTCACCAACAAACAAAGCCAATTTATTTCAGCATCTGCCACTCAACAAATAACCCGAATAGATAATGCCAAACAGCTCGCCGAACAAATGTTTGCCAGTTCAAATAGGGTAAAAGATGAAGCAGACATTACCGCAAGCCACGTCACTGAAGCCTCAAAACGTAGCCAAGACATTAATAATATTGCTAATGATAATAGCCACCGTATTAAAAAACTATCCACTCGATTAAGTGAGTCTGTTGAAGTAATGGACTTACTTAGCCAGCATAGTCGCAGCATTGGTAGCATTTTAGATACAATTGGGGGCATTGCTGAGCAAACAAACTTACTGGCCTTAAATGCCGCTATTGAAGCCGCTCGAGCAGGAGAACAAGGTCGTGGGTTTTCAGTAGTCGCAGATGAAGTAAGATCACTAGCTTCTCGTACTCAAGCATCAACGGCTGAAATACAAGTGATGATTAATAATTTACAAAAAGACACGTCTATTGCGGTTAAGGCTATTTCTGAAGGTCAAACACAAGCCAGTGAGTGTGTTGACCAAAGTCAGCAATTGAGCCATGCCATTAACCAAATTGAAGAAACGCTCAAAGCTATTGACTCAATGAGTAAAAGCATAACAACGGCGGCAGAGGAACAGTTGGTTTATAGTGAACAAATAGAGCAAACAATGAATGACACAGCCGATGCAGCAAGTAAAAATGCAAATGAAGCCAGCAATATGCACAAAAGAAGTGAAGATGTGAGTAACCTGGCTCATTCGCTGACAAGCTCGGTAGAACGGTTTACACTTTAAACGAGTAGATATTTACGACAAGAGTGCAGTTTTATAGAGCGTCATCATGAGATAATCTCAGATGACGCTAATATTAATTGCAGCGGGTCAATTAATTCATCGTAACAAATTCTTCTGCACTCGTTGGATGTATCGCGATAGTATTATCAAAGTCTGCTTTCGTCGCACCCATTTTCATGGCAACTGCAAACCCTTGCAACAACTCGTCACTACCAAAGCCAATACTGTGAATGCCAACAATTTTTTCTTCTTTACCCACACAAATAAGTTTCATACGCGTAGGATCACGATAATCTTCAGTCATCGCCTGATATAGAGCAGTGAACTGTGAATTGTAAACCTTAACCTCTTCTACTCCGTATTCGGCAAGCGCTTCTTTTTCTGATAGGCCAACCGTACCAATAACTGGGTGACTAAACACAACCGTGGCAATATTTGAATAATCTAAATGCTCGTCAGGTTTATTGTTAAATAAACGCTCACATAATCGACGGCCAGCAGCAACCGCTACAGGTGTTAATTGAGCACGGCCGGTGTTATCACCTACCGCATATATCCCCTTAACATTTGTATTTTGGTATTTATCAGTAGAAATAAAACCACGGCCATTCATTTCTACACCAGCAGCCTCTAAGTTAATATTATCTGTAGCAGGCTCTCGGCCTATTGCCCAAATTAACGCATCAACTGGCCCTACCGATTGACCGTTTTCTAAATGTACAGTCAGTTGCCCGTTGTCATGTTTTTCAACACGCGTTGGAATACTGTGGGTATGAAGTGTTGGGCCATGTTTCGCCATTTGCTCAACTAACGTATCACTCAGCATATCGTCAAAACCACGTAGTGGTTTTTCTTTACGTACTAATAAATGTGACGTGGTACCTAAAGCATGAAATACGCCAGCAAGCTCTACCGCAATATAACCTGCCCCCACAACCGCAACACTTTTAGGTTGCTCTGTTAATGCGAAAAAGCCGTCAGAATCGATGCCGTACTCTGCACCTTCAATACTTGGAATGCTCGGACGACCACCTGTGGCAATAACAATATGGTCAGCTGTAATGTGCTCACCATTGACTTCTACGGTATTTTTATTAATAAATTTGGCAAAACCATCAATGACAGTAACACCGTTACTCGCAAAACCGCGTGCATAAGCCGCATGAATACGTTCTATATAAGCTTCTCTGTTTTTTACTAACGTTCCCCAATCAAAACCTTGTAACGGCGCTTTAAAGCCATAATCAGCAGAGTAATGCAGTGCATCGGCAATTTGTCCTGCGTACCACATGGCTTTTTTAGGTACACAACCCACATTTACACACGTACCACCAATTTGCTTCGCTTCAATTACCGCTGCTTTTTTACCGTGTTTTGCTGCGCGATTTGCAGAAGCAATACCGCCACTTCCTGCACCAATAGCAAGAAAGTCAAAATGTTGAGTCATGTTTTTATTCCTAGAAAAAGAGTATTAATAATATATGCGGCTAAACCTACCGTTATTCAAGCCGCTTATCTATTCTGGTTTGTTAACTTTTATGCCAATGGCATCAGCTTGCAAATATTGTTCTATTTTGCCACTTTCGACAGCCTTGCTATACAAATAGCCTTGAATGAGATGACAGTGTTTCTCGCCTAAAAATTTCAGCTGTATTTCATTTTCTACACCTTCAGCAATGCAGACCATTTTTAGATTTTTGGCCAACACTAAAGTAGCCGCTACAATGGCTTCATCAGCAGAGTTAATACCGATCCCCGAAACAAAGCTCCGGTCAATTTTTAAAATTTTCAAAGGTAATTTTTTTAAGTAAGATAATGATGAGTAACCCGTACCAAAATCATCTAAGGCGAGTACAACACCTAATTTATCAAGCGCTTTCATTGTAGATATGGCTTTGTCTGGATCAGAAATAAGCATACTTTCAGTAACTTCAAACTTAAGCGCTTCAGCGGGTAAATTATGTGTTTGTAAAATATCTTTCAAATAAGGAATTAAATTGTCTTCAAGGAAATGCTGAACAGACAGATTAATCGATAAGTACATATTAGGACGAATAGCTCGCCATTTTTTCAAATCGATGACACCGCGTAAGATAGCGGCTTCGGTCATAAGGATGATCAACCCGAGGTCTTCTGAAAGTGGAATAAACTCATCAGGTGGAATAAGTTTATCACCGCTTTGCCAACGTAATAATAATTCTGCACCTATCGCCTTACCTTGGTATGAATCAACAATTGGTTGGTAGTGATTAACAAACTCACTGTTTTCAAAAGCGAGCTTAAGTGTAGATTCTGCATATAAACGTTCGCTTGCTTCAACATTCATACGGGGTGTATAAAATTGAAAGGTATTACGACCCAGTTGCTTAGAATGATACATAGCGACATCGGCGTGACGAAGTAATTCATCACTATCTTTGGCGTCTTCGGGGAAAAGAGCAATGCCGATGCTAGCACCCACGCTAACGGTATTGCCGTTTAATGTTACCGGTTCACCAATCGCTGTAATAACTTTCTGTGCAATGCGACCCAGTTGGCCATGACCGCGAAACGACTCTAAAAGCACAACAAACTCGTCACCGCCAATACGAGCAATCGTATCATCAACTCTCAGTACTGCTTTTAAGCGCTTAGTAACTTCTTGTAAGAGTAAATCGCCACAATCATGCCCTAATGAATCGTTAACTTGCTTAAACCTGTCTAGGTCAATAAAAAACAAAGCAATCGACTCTGACATACGGGCAGAATAATCCATCGCATGCTTTATTCTGTCGAGCAATAATGAACGATTAGGTAAATCAGTTAAATAATCATAATTTGCTAAATAACGAAGCTCTTTTTCCGCATGTTTTTGCGCGGAAATATCAGTAAAAATACAAACAAAATAAATGCTATTCGTTGATTCATTGAGGCTCGCACTCACGGTTAAAATAACATGATACTCTTCGCCAGCTTTCGTTTTGATTAGCTCTTCACCTCGCCAATCATCACCAGCCTTTAAATGAGAAAATAACGTTTGGTAAAAACTAAAGCGATCGTTTGTTAATCCAAATAATTTCGCATCAAAAGCGAACTCTTCATCTTGCCAAGCAAAAACCTCACGCAAAGATTCATTCGCGATTACCCGGCTAAAGTTGTCACTAATAATTAAGACCCAATCTTTAGTTTTCTTAAAGGCCTCACCATAAAAGTGAGCACGTTCGGCGTCGGCTAACGACTGGGTAATATTTGTATATGCCCCAGTAATTCTGGTTGGTTTACCTTTAATGTCAGTTGCCACAATTTTTCCAAGGTCTTTAAACCACAACCACTGACCATTGGATTTTTTCATTCGGTAACTACATGAAAAGCTAGTCTTAATATCAGCTGCAGCCAAAAATTGTAACCATCGTGAATGAAACAATTCACGTTCACCTTTGTGAATTAACGACAAATGCTTCTTAAAGCTATAAGAATATTTAAGGTCGCTATAACCTAATTCTTCAGAGGCGCGTTTAGCGAACATTAAGTTATCATCGCTTTGCCAATCCCATACTTCACTATTACTACCCGTTAGTGCCAGCTGCAGTCTATTTTCTCGGTATTTTACCTCTTCATGTGCGGCAAGTAATAAGCGCGTATTTTGTTGGCGTTTTGCATACCACAGCATAAATACAATCAACAAGAGCACAACATAAACTAAGTAAGCTAGCGGCGAAGACCAAGGAGCATATTGCACCACAAAGTTAATAACAAAAGCTTCAGAATATTTTTTAGTTTCAGCTGATTGAATACGCACTACCAGCGAATGCTCTCCTGAAGGTAAGCTCGGAAAAGTAATGTGATTTTCAGTGGTTAATGGATAACTTATATTATCAGCACCATGTAACTTATATTCAAACAGGAAGTTATTCGTGTTGTTGAATGTTAATGGCGAGAAATCAATACGAATACCCACATCATCATAATTTAATTGAACGGTATCATCATTACTCAACACAAAAGGTAAAGCTAAATCACGTGATAAAACATTAATATTAGTAGCATAAACATTCAGCTGATCTTCATAATTTTTCTTCTTTAAGCTGAGGGGGTTAAAAATACTTAAGCCATTCATCGCACCGTAAGCAAAATTGTGATTATCCATTTCATAGAAAGCGCCACCATTAAACTCTCTGCCGATTAATCCGTCACTTATACCGAAGTTACGAATATGGTGTGTTTCAATATCAATCATATAAATGCCATTATGACTGGCATACCAAAGGTCACCTTCTGGGTCTGCCAATAAACCATAGATATTATTGCCGACAATAGAATTACCTTTGTGGTAAAAGTATTTTTTTTCGTACGTTTTACTGTCTAAACCAACAAGCCCTTTGCCTGAAAAACTAAGCCAAAGCATGCCTTTTTTATCAAAGGCTAAGCTTTCTATAAAGGTCCACTCTGTTTCTTTAATATTAAGATCTTGATATACAAGTGTATTTGTGCGATTTCCTAGGTCAAAAAACCATAGTGAATTATTGGTAGCAAAAAGCATTTTGTCACTATTAGGTAAATAGCCTAGAATATTGAAGATTTTGTCTTCTGCTATTTTTTCGCTCATCTCATCAAGCGGGTCAATAATTCCCGTTGCCAGATAAATACGATTGACACCTTTTTCCGTAATACTCCACAATGTATTATATCGATCATAAAAGAAAGAATACTGCTCTAACGCAAGGAGTTCTTTCACTTTATCGTCGTACGGAATATCAATGAGTTTTTTACTTTCTATATCAAATAACACCACGCCTTTTGCAGTAGAAATCCATAAACGTTGCTGTAAATCTTCATAGATACCATGTATATAGCTAATATTAAAAGTGCTTTTTGGGTTGTTTGTTGTTAAATAGTGCAATATTTTTTTGTTACGCGTATCAAGTAAATTAAGCCCATTTCTTGTACCCACCCATAGCTGTTCAGGATCGCTACGTAGTGCAGTAATAAACCAAATAACATTGTCTGTCAGACTCTTTGCATTGTCTTTTTTGTAACCGTAATTACTGATTAAGCTCCGCTTAGGATCCCACTTATACAGACCCGTTGCCCTAGAACCTAACCAAAAAGAACCTCGTTTGTCTTTCAAAATAGAAATAACATCATTGCTTTTAATATGGTCAAAAAATTCATTAAATGAGAAAAGAAATTCGGTGGTGTCGGTGGTGGTATTAATGACTGATAATCCTAAGTGACTGCCTTGGTATAAATTATCGCCATCAGCATAAAGCTGCCAACTTGACACTGCATCAGTGATCACTTTATAGGCAGGCAATTGAAAATCGCCTGCTAAATAATTATTCACTTTATTAACGGCTAAGCTATAAACACCATGGTCTGTCCCTAAATAAAGATCATTGGTTGCACTAATATTCAGGTTGTACACTTTATTTGCACCAACAGCACTAAAGCTGTCTGAACTAATTTCAGTGGACGTAACGGCAGGTAACTTTTTCCATGCTTTAGTTTCAATATTCAGCGCAAAAACACCAACACGTGTCGCAATATATAAGATGTTTTGGTGTAACAATATTTCGAAAATATTATTAACCGCAGTAAGCTCATTTGATAAATCTAATAGACGCGTACTTTTTTGAGATATTTTGTTATACACGATGATAGTTTTTGCACTGGCAATAAAAAAGTCATTATTGTTGCCCTCGACCATATCCGCTATATAATAATTTTTATTTATCGGGTCTGTTTCTAGAATTTTTTGGTAGGTATCTATTTTTTTGTTGTAGGTATATAACCCTTTATCAACGATGTTGAACCAAAGTAGCTTGTCTTTATCTTGAATAATTCGGTACGTTTCATAATTGTCAAAATCATTATCCGGCCCAGGTAAACTGCGAAAATTATAACCGTCATACATATTCAAGCCACTTTCAGTACCAACCCAAATAAAACCTTCATCATCTTGAAAAATAGTTTTAACCGAGCCTTGAGACAAGCCATGCTCAACTGACAAGTTTTCTAAATATAAATTATTCACCTCTGCTTGTGCAGTATTTGTGAAAAGCATAGCGCACAGTAAAAAAAGTGAACATAAGAAATTCACAGCAAAAAAACGAAACATAACACCTCGAGAAACTCATGACGAAGACAAATCATATATTTTTAGTATAAGTAAAATACAATTAAAATAAATATTTATCCGAACTAAAATGGTAAATAAAGAGCATAATTAACAATAACAAACACCGTATTAACATAGACAGTAGCATTTATTTTTTTAAGGTGGTCAATTTTAAGTAAAATAGATTGAAAACAAAAAGCGCTACACCTTGAATCTTTCCTATTAAGGTCTTACATCTACATCATCATTTAATAAAGAAGACCGCATTATGAGCAATCCATTATTAACAGTTTCAGATTTACCTCAGTTTTCTCAAATAAAGCCTGAACATATAAAGCCTGCTGTTGAGCATGCGATAGCAGAATGCAAAAAAGTGATTGCAGCAGTGCTTGAAGAAAAAACATTTACCTGGGCTAATTTAATCATGCCTACCGATGAAGCTGACGATACGTTAAGTAAGCTGTGGTCGCCGGTATCCCACATGAATTCGGTTGTTAATAGTGACAAATTACGTGAGGCATACGAATCATGTTTACCACTTTTATCTGAATACGGTACTTTTGTGGGTCAACACCAAGGGTTATATCAAGCCTATCAGCAACTCGCTGCTAGCGACGAATATCAGCAATTGAACATAGCTCAAAAGAAAGTGGTTGATAATGCGTTGCGTGATTTTAAATTGTCAGGTATTGCCTTAAATGATGAAAACAAAAAACGGTACGGTGAAATTGTTACCCGCTTATCAGAATTAAGTTCTACTTTTGGCAATAACCTACTTGATGCCACACACGCTTATAGCGTTAATATTACTGATAAAAGCGAACTTTCTGGCTTACCTGATAGTGCTATTGAAGCAGCGACGGAATTGGCAAAAGAACAAGAAAAGCAAGGTTGGTTGTTCACCTTAGACATTCCAAGTTATTTACCCGTTATGATGTATTCTAGTAATGCAAAATTACGCGAACAGCTCTATCGTGGCTTTGTTAGTCGCGCCTCAGACCAAGGTCCTAACGCTGGCGAATTTGACAACAGTGACATCATGAACGAATTGTTAAAACTACGTCATGAATTAGCACAGTTATTGGGTTTCAATAATTTTGCTGAAAAATCTATTGCCACAAAAATGGCCTCATCAACCGATGAAGTCTTAGGCTTCTTAGAAAATCTTGCCATAAAATCAAAGGCACAAGGCCAGCAAGATTTAAATGAAGTTAAAGCATTCGCGAAAACAGAATTTAATCAAACAGACTTACAAGCTTGGGATCTGCCTTACTACAGTGAAAAATTAAAGCAAAGCCGTTACGCTATTTCAGACGAAGAATGTCGCCCTTACTTTCCAGAAAACAAAGTGGTGTCTGGCTTATTTGAAGTTGTTAAACGTTTATTTGGATTACAGATCAATGAAATAGCTAACATTGATACTTGGCACAAAGATGTGAAGTTTTTTGAAGTATTCGACAGTAATAATAATTTACGTGGTCGCTTTTATTTAGATCTATACGCTCGTGCCCATAAGCGTGGTGGCGCATGGATGGACGATTGTAAAAGTCGTCGTGAATTAATAAACGGTGACATTCAATACCCTGTTGCTTACCTCACGTGTAACTTCAATAAGCCTATTGGTAATAAACCTGCCCTATTCACTCATGACGAAGTGGTGACTTTATTCCACGAATTTGGTCATGGTATTCACCATATGCTGACACAAATTAACACGAGCGGTGTTTCAGGTATCGATGGTGTTCCTTGGGATGCAGTAGAATTACCGAGCCAATTTTTAGAAAACTGGTGCTGGCAACCAGAGGCATTAGCTTTTATTTCAGGTCACTATGAAACAGGTGAACCACTGCCACAAGAAATGCTTGATAAAATGCTAGCGGCAAAAAATTATCAATCGGCGATGCAAATGTTACGTCAATTAGAATTCAGTATTTTTGATTTCAAAATGCATAGAGATTATCAACCTGAACAAGAAAATACCGCCTATATTCAGCAGACTTTAAATAAAGTTCGTGAAGAATACTCGGTAGTGAAAGCGGCTGACTTTAATCGCTTTCAACACAGTTTTGGCCATATTTTTGGAGGTGGTTACTCTGCAGGTTACTACAGCTACAAATGGGCAGAAGTATTATCAGCTGACGCCTTTAGCCGTTTTGAAGAAGAAGGGATTTTTAATGCACAAGTAGGTAAAGACTTTCTCACTAATATATTAGAAAAAGGTGGTTCACAAGAACCGAGTGTATTATTTAAAGCTTTCCGTGGTCGTGAGCCTAAAATCGATGCCTTACTTCGCCACTGTGGTATTGAAGGATAAATAACGCCGTCAGTTAACGTAAAACACTGAGCGTATTTAAAGAGAATTCACTTTTTAAATACACTCAGTACTCGCCCTATAATTTGGCTTCGGCTCACCGGACCAAACTGCTCAACAGCAAGACTCGATAAGTTTTCACCTTTACACCAAATAAAGCCATTGCCATCAATTAATGCGACCGTTTTTATGATCACCCCATATTGACGATGATGAACTAATATTGTTTGTTCTGGTTTTATCTGTAGGTACTTCCACCAGTGGCACACCAACACATAGCTATATTGAGGGATGCGCGGAAACATACTATGTCCGGTGACTTTCCAAATTTTAAAGCCTAAAAACGTCATGTATTTAATGTAGAGCGCGCTAAATTTGGCGAATAAGTACATTGAACCACAAAGGTTGTTTCTACTAAGAGTGGCTCATAACTTTGAGAAGAAATACCACAATGCGCCACCACAGTGGCGAAATTGACTTTATTATCTAATTTTTTAATTAAGTGATATAGCATAGTGCCCCCCTAATTTACCTATTTTATAGCAGACATTCCGTTAATGGACGGTCCCTTGGTTTTCATCAAGTTGCGCTTTAAATTCTTTCAATCCTTTTTGACACTCTTTACAAATTGAATATTTTCGTGAAAACAAGAGTACGGGCATAAAAGTCAATTGTAGTGCTTTTAATGCGATAAGTTGCATGTCGTCGCATTGTTGACTATTTTGACTCAGTGCTAACATACGATGATGTGGGATCAACAAGTATTCTAACGAAACTTGGGGGTTACCCCTTGTTTCATAGAGCACAGCTAAGTTATGACAAGTCCCTATCCATGCCATGAGTAGTTCAATATTCATGGCATCCACTGCCCATAAATTATCAAGATATGAAGCCGCTTCTTTATAACAATATTCCGCTTGTACCCATTTTTTATTATCAAAAAATTCATTACCGTCACTCAATAAACGTTGCCATTGCCGCATAGTTTTTCCTTCTCCGTGTAAATAAGTTTAAACTGAATTAACTAGTACTTCTGGTGGTGAACCACCAGCCAAACTTAATGATAATCATTCTCAATTAGATCTTCAAGGAGTATTTTAGGCTGTCCCCTATTATTTTATCATCTGAAAAATAAAGTAGCCTCAATGGGGGGGTAACGGTAACTTGCTTTCCACCTTTTACTTTCACTGTGTTAATATTTTCCCCCATAAAAGTAATCGCAACTTAAATAGAAAATTTATGTCTTTAGAAAAATTCGACTCTCTATACCAACGCGCCGCAGAACGTAAAGGCGGTGCTGCTGTGCTAAACCTATTACTAGGTGATACTCAACAAGATAATTTAGTCGCCAAACTAGGTGACGATAGAATTTTGTCAGCCTTTACTAAAAAAATTTTTCAGAGTGGTTTTGTTTGGCGGGTGGTCGAAAATAAATGGCCAAACTTTGAAGAAATGTTTTTTAATTTTGATCTGACAAAAATACTTATGATGCCCGAAGAAATGCAAGAGCGTAAAGCAGCCGATGCTCGAATTATTCGTAATTTCAACAAAGTAAAAACTATTCAAGCGAACGCACACATGATGTTTGATGAAATACATAGCGATAATAGCCCACACCATAGTTTTGCTGAGTTTATTGCGGCATGGCCAAGTAATAACATGATTGGTTTATGGGATTACTTGAAAAAAAATGGTCAACGCTTAGGCGGTAATACTGGGCCGTATGCTTTACGTGCTATTGGTAAAGACACCTTTTTATTAACCCGTGACATTGAAGCTTATTTTCGTGCGAAAAAAATAATTGACGGTGGGCTGCAAAGTAAAAAAAGCTTAGCCGCTATTCAAGCCGCTTTCAATCAATGGCAAAGTGAGTGCGACTTATCACTGAGTCAACTCAGCCGCTTAGTTGCCTATGCAACCGGCGATAACAATGTTCAAGTAGAGTTTGATTAATGGATATATCTACAATAGCCGTAGGTTACGTTGATAAAACCGATGTTGATTTAGCTAAAAAAATTGCTAAAAAATGGCAGCTAGCCTATATAGGCCACAGCGCTTCAGCCACTACACACCCTCAATTACTGTTTTTACTACAGGTAAATTTTCAGCAGCTGGAACTGATCAAACTTGATGAACCCAAACTCGGTGGTATTAAAGTTGATTTTGTTGATGGAGCCGTTGCCCATCGACGAAAATTTGGTGGTGGACGCGGCCAAGACATTGCTAAAGCGATTGGACTAAAACATGGTTTTACCCCACATGTACTAGACGCTACCGCAGGCTTAGGAAGAGATTCTTTTGTATTGGCTACCTTAGGTTGTACAGTAACCATGAAAGAGCGCATGCCCATTGTTGCAGCATTACTAGAAAATGGTCTTGAACGCGCTAAGTTAAATAATGAAGTCAGTGATATTGCCAATCGGATGTCACTTGTTCATGCTGCCACAATTGAAGAATTGGAATTCACCCAACAGCCCGATGTCATTTATCTTGACCCGATGTACCCTCATCGAGAAAAGTCGGCCGCAGTGAAAAAAGAAATGCGCGTATTCCAATCACTTGTCGGTGAAGACTTAGATGCAGATGATTTACTTGAACCAGCATTGAAGTTAGCTAAATATCGCGTTGTGGTTAAGCGCCCAAGTTATGCGCCACCCTTAAATAACAAAACGCCTTCAACCAGTATAAAAATGAAGAAGAATCGTTTTGATGTTTATGTTAATCAGGCTATTCCTAAAAACAATTAACCTAGTATCCCGAGTTTAAACAGTCGTTATCGCTAAACCCATACCTTGTCAAATTAAACTCATACTATGTCAATATGTTCGGTTTATGAAAGTTTATTACAAGGTAGATTTACGTGTATATAAGGAATTTACGAAAGTCTTCTGCAAATAAGAATATTTTTAAGCTTGCCAGCACTAAATTAAATGACATAGTCATGTGTGAAAGCTCAATGTAGTGGTCAAGTAAAATTGGCCACAGATTTGTATTCAATCGCAAATAAAAAATGCCAGTCTCTATGGCTGGCATTTTTATTTAAAACGGTATTTGTGCTGTTATTTACCCTATGATTTAAGCCGTCTGGCTATGCACCACTGGAATTTCTTGCATCTCTCCAAGGTCAAATTTTAAGCGACGGTCGGCACAATCAAAATATTTGTCATCATGTGTCACCGCGATAATGGTTTTGCCTTTGGCTTTTAACCAAGGAATGATTTGGGTATAGAAAACATGACGGAAGTGAGGGTCTTGGTCAGCAGCCCACTCATCTAAAACATAAATATCTTTATCTTCGAGAATAGCTGATATCAAGGCCAGGCGTTTTCGTTGCCCCATAGAAAAATCAACATACTTGTAGCCGTATTGATCACATTCAACTTTATCTTGTAAATCAAAGCGTTCAAGCAAAGTTTGTACGGCTTCATTGTCAGCTTCTTTACCGTTCTCGTTGAGAAGGGTTTTGTACAAGTAAAAGTCAGGCAGTACAATCGCCATTTTTGCAACATACTGTTTGATGTTGCCTTCATTCAAAACCATATCATTTACCGATATTTGGCCTGATGTTGGCTTGTACAGTCCCAAGAGCACATGTAAAAAAGTAGATTTTCCGCTACCATTGCCACCGGTAATAAAGATGACTTCACCTTTATTGATTTGCAAATTAACTGGGCTAACCACAAATTGGTTATCTGTTTGGGCGTATTGAAAACCTATATCTTTAAAATTAATACTCTGCCAATCTGTGTTTAGTTTGCTTGAGTCGACAACCTTGTCGTTTGGATTATTTACCGCTATGTCCAAGCTTTCGATTTTTTGCAATGATACTTTAGCGCGAATAATTGATTGCCATAGCCCCATTACGTAGCCGAATGGACCCGCGAGATAAGTCAGAATAAGTACATAACTCATGACCAAATGCGAAGTTTGCATAAATTGGCTGGTTGCTACTACTACACCCAGTACCAGGAAAATCAGAGACTGGCTAATATTGCGGTTAATATCCCAAGAAAAACCATATCGACGCTCACTTTCTTTTAGCTTTTCAAGCTGAACATCTAGGTTGTTTTCAACATAGTGCTGCTTTCTTGCTGCATTGAGTGATAGTTGTTTAGCCCCTTCTAACATCCCTTTATAACCTTCAAACATATCATCTTGATTAGCACGCATCAGGCTGGCATTTTTACCTATTTTTTTCATAATCGAGCTGGTAAAAAAGGCCGAGATTATTATCGTTGATATCAATACCGCAAAGACAAAAGGTGACAGATAAAATAAATAACCAAAACAAGCTACCAGTAAAATCACGTTGTAAATGAACGCCGGCATCTCTGCTAATGCGCTAGAAATGGCATTTACATCATTTGTTAACACATTATATAGCTTTGAACGACCCGCTTTCTCAAGTGTCATAAAGTCTGACTGCAATATACGATCGACTAATGACTTCCTAACTTCTTTGATTGATTTTGAGGTAAAGAAAGATAACGCATAACTCGTTAGCATCGAGCTACATAATAAAAATAGCCATAAACCGCCATATAAAGCGGCGGTTATTTTGGTAAAACCTTGTTCACCAGAATTACCTATCAAATGAAACAAGCTTAAAGAAGCCAGTGCACTTAGCATACTTAGGCTACCAGAAATCAGCATGATCCCTTTGAACTTTTTAATGAAAAAAAACAACATGGAATTTACTCCAAATAAAAATTTTAATTGCCGTAAATAATGCGACTATGAATGTGAAACGGGCTCGCCCATTGATACCAGTACTCGACGTTCGCCTTTAAATGGATCACGTCCGTGTGAAATAAGCATATTGTCCATTAACAACAAGTCGCCTTTTTGCCATGGAAAGGCCACAGTGGCTTTTTCGTAGGCTTGATTGATATGAGTAATAACATCATCTGGAATAACGGTTCCATTACCGTAAAGCGTATTGTAGGTTAATGCATTTTCGCCAAACTGAGAAACCAACTCTTTACGGATAATGGGACACAGGCTAGATGGGTGCCAAAATGCAGCATGATTAAACCAAACTGATTCGTTAGTGTGAATATGTGAATGAATAGCAGGCCTTATTTGGCGAGTGCGTATCTGCTGCTCACTGAGGATTTCCAGTTCGATATCGGATTCTTTACAGTAAGTTTTTACTTGTTCAATATCATCAGTGTTAAAGGCTTTTTGCCAGGTAGGACCTAAGCCATTTCCATAGTTGCGAACCAACATCCAGCCCAGGCGCTCGAACTTTTCACGTATATTCTTATCTATGAAGTTATATACCTGCCTAACGTCGGTGATGGGAGTCGCACCGCCTTCTGTTGCTGCTATCATGCAACAAAATGCAATTTTCATTGGCCAGCGTTTTACGTATGACAATTCATTGTGCTGGGCAATACTCAACTCATTTGGAAACTCAGTTGAGGTGTAAGTGCCTTTGCCTAAATCGGTTCTGGGTGTTGCTCCTTCCATATATTGGGCTAAGGTTGGAATAAACTCAGCAGCTGCGCGTCTGAAGTCTTCTTCGTTTTCAATATCAAAACCTCTTAACAATAAAGCGCCATGGTTATTAAGGTGATAAGTAACATCAGAGGAATTCTCTTCGAGCCATGTGGTCGGATTTGAGCTTGCCTGTTGCGCTTCTATCAGTAATGGGAAGATATTGTCTTTAAACATAGGTCTAATCGATACAAGATCTTCACTGACGGTTAAATTTCTGCTTAATAATTGTGGTAGCTCGGGCGCTGTATTATAAGTTTGTGCTTGTTCAGTCATGGTATATTCCTTAAGTTATAGAATTAGTTGTAATCAAAGTTATTAAGCAAAAGTGAAACTGCTTGGCGTATAAAACATGTCTTGTAATTGACTGGCGAGCTGATGACTAAAACTTGCTCCTACGATACTAAAGTGATCGCTTCCAGCTATTCGTGCTGTCGTTAGTTGTTTAATGTGTCTGTGCCAATGGGCTACCTGTGTATTATTGCCAGCCGCAATCAACAAACCTTGGCCAGTGCTAGGCTGCATTTTGTGTTGGTGAAATAACTGGTCATTATGAGTTAAAATGGCTAAATGCTTGGCCAAGTCATGCTCTTCTATGTCTTCAGGTAAGCGTTGCTGTGTTACACCTATTTCCTTAAGTAGTTGTAAAGCCTGATCAATAGTTAAATCATGCAAGCTGTCAAGCTGTAGGGTCGATAGATCAATAGCCATCTCTTCAGCCATCATGGTGATTAAAACGAGTTGCTCAGTAAAGTTGAGGTCATGAGGTGTTGGATATGAATCTATTAGTGCAATATTTATCTGCTGGTCACCCAATAATATCGCTTGTCTTTGCATTTCTTGCGCAATCACCCCACCCATAGACCACCCAATTACGTGTAGTTGGCCCATTGGAGTAAGTTGACGTGCTAGGCAAAGGTAGTGACTTGATAATTCCTCTAGGCTTGGGTGACGCATATTTGTGCTTTGAAATGCATATACCGGGATTCGGCTGTCAATGTTTTGTAGTAACTCTCGATAACAAAAAACCTGACCACCAAGCGGGTGAACAAAAAATATCGGAGCAAATTCGGCATCACCCGTGCGCAGTTTAACCAAGGTTTGCTCAGTGAGCGATAAAACCGATTGTGAGAGTGATAGTGGGGATTTACTTTTATCATTTTCTGGACTGGTTAAAACTTGGCCAGTTAATGGCAGTTCAGAGGCTTGTTCTAGGCAGTTTGCCATGAGGTGTATCGTTGGGGCATCAAATACTTGGGCGATACTAAATTGTTGCTGTAAACGTCGAGTAATGTTTGAGACTAATTTGATAGCCAATAGTGAATGGCCACCCATATCAAAGAAGTTGGCATCGACGCTAATATTGTCTTGTCCTAATAACTCACTCCAGATGGCTTGTACGGCTAACTCCATTTTCGTTTCTGGTGGCAGATATCTAGTGGTGTCGGTGCTTACATCGAT